>NZ_JBTYJD010000002.1:0-170665 GCF_054875615.1 Kocuria sp. U4B | reverse complement strand
CCACTGGAGCGGGCCGCGGATGAGAGGCGACGTCCGCGCCGATGGGCCGGCGCGATCGTGGCGAGGAAGGGAGGGCTGGCGCGCAGGGCACCTTCGCCACAGGAAGCGCCTGAGGGCTGAAGCCTTCGCGTGGATGCGAAGCCCATGTCTATTGGCGACACCGGCCGGTGCGCTCCGGGCTGCCGTGCGTGGTGAGGACCCATCCGGCGGTGTGGGTGGCCCCCGGTCAGCGCGTGCGAGCAGGGGCCGGATCCCCCGGGGCCGGCGCGATCGGCCTGCTCGTGGTCCCCATGATCCTCCCGGTGGTTGGCTCCGCCTACGACCGGGCCCTTTGTGAAGCCCTTTCCGGTGGGACGTCCCGACCGCACCGGCGAGTGTGACTCATGGGGAGGGTAGTGGCGTCCGGCTCATCGGCCGGCGGGGCCGGTGAGGAGGCGGGTGCGGACCCGGTGCAGTGGAGGCATGAGGCCGTAGACGACGATCGGGACCGTGACGGTGGTGAGCACCAGGGTGCGCACCACCGTGGGCAGCGCCTCCAGCCACGGCCCGAACACGAGGTTGATCAAGGTCAGGGTGGGGAAGACCGCGACCCAGATCATCAGCGCCAGATGATGCCGGTTCGGCGGTGACACCGTCGCCGGGCGCGGCGGTGAAGTGTGGTGGGACATCGGTGCTCCTCGGGGTGGTCGTGTCGCTCAGTGAGCGGTGGTCGACGTCGGAGTCGACTCGGGGATCAAAGACCCATGTCGCGGATGGCGGTGCGGACCTCCTCGTCGACCAGATCGGCGTTGACGGCGATCGCGGCCGCGGAGCCCTCACCGGCGGCGGTGATGACCTGGGCCCGGGGATTGGCCACATTTCCCGCCACCCACACCCCAGCAACGGTGGTCCGTCCCGTGCTGTCCTTCACCGGCCACCCGGCCCCGTCCAGCTCGCACCCCAACCCCACCAGGAGGTCGCTGTGGGGCACGAAGCGCGGTGGCACGAACACCGCGTCGCGGCCGATGGTGCGCCCGTCGTCCAGTTGCACACCGCACAGGCGGTCGTCCTCGATCAGGACCCGCCGCACCGTGCCCTCCACCAGGCCGATGGACCGGGCAGCCAGCCCAGCCCGCTGGGCGGCGGTGAGGGTCCCGGTGGGGACGAAGAACACGACGTCCTCGGACCACTGCCGGACGATCTGGGCGTAGTGCACCGTGTCCGGTGAGCTGCCGAGCACCCCGAGCCGCTGGTCGCGCACCTCGTAGCCGTGGCAGTACGGGCAGTGCAGCACATCCCGGGCCCACCTCTCAGCCAGCCCGGGGAGGTCGGGCAGGTCATCGCCCAAGCCGGTCGCCACGAGCAACCGCCGCCCAGACACCCGTCGACCGCCCGAGAGCAGCACCGAGAACCCCGAGGTGCCGTTCTGCACCAGCGCGGTGACGGTGCCCTCGAGGATCTTGCCCCCGTAACCACTCACCTCTGCCCGACCGAGGGCCAGCAGCTCACCCGGTGGCAGGCCATCCCGGGACAGGAACCCGTGCATGTGGGATGCGGGGGCGTTGCGCGGGGCCCCGGAGTCCACCACCAGCACGGTGCGGCGGGCCCGGGCCAACACCAGTGCCGCCGAGAGCCCGGCGGCTCCGCCGCCGATGATCACCACGTCGTATTCGCTCATGTCCACCAGCCTCAACCCGGTATCCCGATCTTGGCAATGAACGTTGCCGTTCCTGGGAAGAAGGCGTTGGATGACACCGTGGACGACACGACAACGGTGATTGCGGCAACCCTCGACCAGGTCGGGACCCGGCTGAAACGACTGCGCACCCAACGCGGGGTGACCCTCACTGCTCTGGCCGCCTCCACCGGGATCTCCAAGAGCACCCTGTCGCGGCTGGAGACCGGGCAGCGGCGCCCGAGCCTGGAGCTGCTGCTGCCCCTGGCGCAGGCCTACCACGTGCCGCTGGATGACCTGGTGGGCGCCCCCGAAGTCGGAGACCCCCGGATCCGCCTGAAACCCAGGCACGCGCACGGGCGGACCGTCATCCCCCTGACCCGGCGACCCGGGGGCATCCAGGCATGGAAGATCATCATCCCCGCCTCGAGGGCCGCCCCGCAGCTCAAAACCCACGAGGGCTACGAATGGCTCTACGTGCTCTCCGGGCGCATGCGCCTCCTCCTCGGAGACCACGACCTGATCCTCGAAGCCGGTGAGGTCGCCGAGTTCGACACCCGGGTGCCGCACTGGTTCGGCAGCACCGGGACCCACTCCGCAGAGGTCCTCAGCCTCTTCGGCGGCCAAGGAGAACGGATGCACGTCCGCGCCACCTCCCGCCAGGAGTAGCCCGAGCGGCCCGAGACACAGGTCCGCCCCGGGCAAGTCGATGCTTCCGGCAGTGTCGGCGTCCTCCAGATCAATGGCCGGTGCCTGGGTGATCACGCTGATCCGGGCCTGGAGGGCTTCCAGGGACTCGTTGGCCGGCTCGTCCTCGTCCCGGGTCCGCGGGGCGTCGTAATCGGTGGCCATGGCGTGCTGCGTCCTCCTGAAAAGGTGTGGGCGTGCGCGTGAACCCGGCACGGGAAAGACCAGCTCGGCCGAAGATGCGCATCCAGCCTTCCTGCACGGCGGGGGTGTGGGGCCCTGGATTTTGGCGGGCGCAATGGGAGTATTTCGGCCTCGGTTACTGCATCAACACCCCCGCGCTGCCTCATCACATCCGGCCCGCCTCGGGGTCTACGACATTCCCGGGCCGAGCAGGAGATCCGCTACAGCCCCCACCTCGTCCGGGGCGTGGCCCTCGCCGCGGTGCTGATGATCGCCACCTTGCGCTGTTCATGCCTCCCGGGGGTGGCTTCCTGGAAGCCCTTTCCCTCCTCAGGATGCTCGCGGGCCTTCTGCGGAGAATTGCCGTAGGTCCGGCCCACACCAGGTGGGTGAAGAGGAACAGCGCCGACCGGTGCGCCCGTGGGCTGCAGCGCCGTCGCTCATGGTTACCGCTGGTCGGTCTCCTGTCCACCGGCCGGTGACTCCGGCCTTCGAGCCCAATCCGGCGCTGGAGAGACCCTGCGGTGCGTCCCGGTGCAACGCGGCGTCCCCGACGATTCAGGCGTCCGTGTCGGCGGAGTTCCACGAGTCCTTCCGCGCCTCTCCTCAGGGCCCCGGATACGCTGAGACCACCCCCCCGTTCTGCGGTCTTGTCGCTGGTTCCCGGGCTCTACGCCGGCGTTCTCCCGCACCCCTGGCACCTGTCGGAGCTCATTGCCCGACTGGAAGGACTGACCCATGCCCCCGCAGACACCGGACCCGCGACTCGATGACGAGGTACGCGCCCGCCACGCCGACGCTGTGGCCGCCGGCGAGCCGAGGATGCTGTCCCGGACGAAGGACGGGCAGCTTCACAGCTACGCCCGCGACGAGATCGGCATCGTCCGGGCCGGATCAGGCATCAAGGTCACCAGCGCTGCGGGGATGGCCCTTCTGGCTGCCTTCTTCGTGGCCGTGGCCGTGTTCTCCGTGGTCCTCGTGGCGGCCCCCACCTCCCGCGGGCAGGATCCGCTGTGGGGTGCGCTGGTGCTGACTACTGGTGCACTGGCCGCAGCGCTCTACGCGGGTCGGCTGGCCCGCGCAGAGGTCCGCGCCCGCCGCGTCCGCAGAGCCCGCGGCGTCCCCGAGCCGACCTCCCGCTCCCTGGACTGCTGAGCCCTCCGACCACGGCCCCGCCCCAGCGGCGTGATCGGCGCGGAACACGCCAGTCACGAGGAACCTCCAGGACTACGTCGAGATCCTCCGCAACGGGGTGGGCCAGTACCGCACCGAGGCCGAGTCGGCCGAGAACCGGAGCGTTTCCACCCCAGGCAGCGCCGGATGCCCAGCGACTTCTCGACCACCCCGGGGGGCCTCCACCGGCCTGGTCGTGAACGACGACCTGCGTTGCGGCCCCGGCACGAGCACCCCCGTGATCACCATCCACGTATCACCATCCACGTATCACCGCCCACGACCCCTCGAGAAAGGGCTGAGCCCATGGGGCTGCCGAAGACCAGAACCACCGACATCACCGTGCCGCGGTGCAGCGCACCCGGGCTCGCCCGGTGACCGGCTCGTCCGGCCCTTCCACCGGGCCTTCTCCGGCACGGTATGGCCTGCAGGTGACCGCCCGCGCGCTGGCCCAGGTGAGCGTGTTCGCCGCGGCCTACCTGGCGGTCGCAGCCTACGCCCTCACCACCACCCCGGATTTCGACGCCGATCTCGTCGCGGTGCTGGTCGCCGGCGGCGCCGCCGCAGCGCTGACCTTCGGGTGGGCGGTGGCCGACGGGCGCCGGCCCGCCCCGGGGTCCCGGCCGGTGCGCCGGTGGGCTGCCGCGTCCGTGGTGGCCGCGCTGCTGGGGCAGGCCCCCGCGGTAGCGGCGTGGTTTCTCCTGGCGGGCGCCATGGGCGGGGCCGTGGGGTGGATGGACCCGGGACGGATGCTCATCGACGGGGTGCTCACCGTGGTGGTGGCGGCCGGGGTTGGCACCGCGGTGGCCGCCGCAGGGGTGAGCATCGGGCAGGCCCGGAGGCAACGATGATCGTCGGCCCCCGCATCCACCTCTTGCTGCAGAACACCACCCAGGACTCAAAGGATTGCGCCACTAGGAGAGGGGTATCGGGGCCAGCGAGACGTGTCGTGTTATCGCGCTACTACGACACCGCAGGGTTGGTCGTGCAGGTCCGGAGGTGGGTCCGTCGACGCCGACCATGCTTGCTTTTGCCGAGCGGCTGCCAGGGAAAGGTGCGGGGTTGCGGGTGCTGATCCATGGTGGGGAGACGTGGACACGGCGACCCCGAGGGGGTTGATGTTCTTCGCCGTCATGGTAGCCCTGGCCCCGATGGGGCTGGGGATCAAGCGCGGACGCATTACCGATTTGGTGGCCAAGCGTCGGGCCGTCGGCAAGGATCTCGGCGGGCGACGCCCCATCTTCACCGACTCCCAAATCCGCAACGCCTTGGGTCTGATGGACGCGGGTGAGTCGGCCACCCAGGTGGCCCGCGACCTTGGGATGTCGCGGGCCACCCTGTATCAGTGCATCTGGGAGTTGCCGGCGCCGACTGTCTGAGTGCGCTCAGGATTTCCAGGTCCAGTGGTGCAGGGGATGCACTTCCGGTAGCCATGCCAAGAGGCGGCCGCCTTCCTCTGTTCGGGGGAAGGCGGCCGCCTCTGGTGGGTGTCTGGGCGTTGGCTGGGGTCTAGACGTCGCGTTGCTTGGAGGAACGGAGCTTCTGGTAGGCGCTGTAGGCGAGGACGAGGGCCAGCAGGCCGTAGAGGGCCCAGGTGATGGGGCTGTCCACGAGGGTGCTGACGTGTCCGCCGCCGGACATCATGGCGTTGCGCAGGCTGGTCTCGGCCAGCGGGCCCAGGACCACGCCGATCATCACCGGGGCCAGCGGAAAGCCGTAGCGGCGCAGCAGGAAGCCGACGAAACCGATGGCCAGCACCAGCAGCAGGTCGGACACGGCCGCAGAGGTGGCGAAGACGCCCAGGGCGCAGAAGACGGTGATCCCGGCGTAGAGGTAGTGCTTCGGGATCAGCAGCAGCTTCGCCCACAGCGGGGCGAAGGGCAGATTGAGCACCAGCAGGACCACCAGCCCGACGAAGAGGCTGGCCAGCAGCGCCCAGACCAGGTCGGGGCTGCGCTCGAACAGCAGCGGCCCGGGCTGCAGACCGTACTGCTGGAAGGCCGCGAGCATGATCGCCGCGGTCGCCGAGGTGGGCAGGCCCATGGCCAGCAGCGCGCCCATGGCGGTGCCGGCGGTGGCGTTGCCGGCCGCTTCGGGGCCGGCGACACCGCGGATGGCGCCGCGACCGAACTGAGGGTCCTTGCGCCGGCGGTCCAGGCGGCGTTCGGTGCCGTAGGCCATGAACGTCGGCACCTCGGCCCCGCCGACGGGGATCACTCCGAAGGGCACGCCATAGGCGGTGCCGCGCATCCAGGCCGGGATCGCTTCGCGGAACTCCTTGGCCGAGAGATAGGGCCGGCCGGTGGTGTTCTCGGCGTGGAGGGTGCGGGTGCGGTGGATCCGGGAGGCGACGTGGAAGACCTCGCCCAGGGCCAGGACGCCCACGGTGATCACGATGATGCTCACCCCGTCGAAGAGCTCGGGCACTCCGGCGGTGAAGCGCTGGGCCCCGGAGATCCCGTCGATGCCGACCACGGCCAGGATGAGGCCGATGATCAGGGCGCCCAGGCCCTTGACCACCGAGTCGGAGACCACCGAGGCGGTGGCCACGAAGGCGAAGACGGCCAGGGCGAAGTACTCGGCTGGCCCGAACATGATGGCCACCTCGGCGAGCTTGGGGGCGAAGAACACGACCAGGGTGGTGGCGATGATGCCGCCGATGAACGCCCCGATCGCCGCGGTAGCCAGCGCCTGGGGGGCGCGGCCGGTTTTGGCCATCTTGTGGCCCTCGAAGGAGGTGGCGATTGCGGTGGCCCCGCCGGGGGTGTTCATCAGGATTCCCATGGTGGAGTCCCCGAACAGGCCGCCGAAGTAGACCCCGGCGAACATGATGAACGCCCCGGTGGGGTCCAGGCTGAAGGTCACCGGCAGCAGCAGGGCCACGGCCATGGACGAGCCCAGGCCGGGCAGCACACCCACGGCGGTGCCCAGGAAGGCGCCGACGAAGACCCACAGCAGGTTCATCGGGGTCAGGGCCTGGGAGAAGCCCTCGAGGAGCAGGGACAGCGATTCCATCAGAGGATTCCTTCCATCAGACCCGGGGGCAGGTTCAGACCCAGTCCCGCGGAGAAGGCCACCTGGATGGCCGAGGAGAACACCAGGGACAGCCCCACGTCAAAGACGGGCCGCTTGCTGCCCAGCGCCCAGGAGATGAGCCAGAACAGCAGGGCCGCTGAGAGGATCCAGCCCACCGGCACGAGCAGCAGGCTGAAGGCCAGGAAGGCGGCCAGAACGGTGCCCAGGGCCTTCCAGTCGCTGTGGGTGCGGTGGGTCCGGCCGGTGACCTCAATCTGCTCCTGATCGGTCTCGGGCACCTCGGGGTGGCGCAACGCCTGAAGGGCGAGCAGACCGGCCAGCACGTAGGCGCAGATCGCCAGGATGATCGGGAAGAAGGTGGGCCCCGGGGTCTTGGCGCCCTCGGGGATCTCCATGGTCGTGATGCCCACGGTGAGGTAGATCGCCAGGGTCAGGATCAGGGCGGCCACCACCAGGCTGCTGCGCCCGGTCCAGAAGCCGCGCGCGGGTGCGGGGGCGTTGACCGGGGTGGTGGGAGGTGCGTCGTCGATGACGGTGAACTGGTCAGGACTCATGGTGATCCGCCTTCACGGCCAGCACCGGCACGTTGGCGCCGACGATGATGTGCTGGGCGTTGGAGCCCAGGAAGAGCTTGCCGACGGGGGAGCGGCGGCGCACGCCCACGACGATCAGCTGGGCGTCGATCTCCTGGGCGGCGTCGAGGAACTCCCCGGCGGCGTCGGGGTTGCGGTGGTCGCGGGCGATCCACCGCGCCGGCACCTCCTCGGTGGCCAGTGGGGTCCCGGGCTCGTGGGGGGTCGTGACGCTGTGGTCTTCGGCGGTGGAGGAGGCGTCGAGGTCGAAGACGACCAGCGGCAGGTCCTCCTTGCGGGCGAGGTCGTGGCCGTGTTGCAAGGCAGCGCGGCCTTCGGCGGTGTGGGCGTAGGCCACCAGAACACTCATGGTCGTGGTCCTTTCCGTGGAATCGGTGAAGTCGGTGCAGGCGCTGGGGTCAGCGTCAGTGCAGGTGGTCAGTAGCCGAGCTCGGCCCAGATGCCGTTGACGACCTCGGTCTCACGGGCGAGGTTCTCCTCGAACTCCGCCCCGACCATGAAGGTGTCGGTCCACTGGTTGCGCTCCAGGGCGTCGCGCCACTCCGGGGTGGCGACGAACTCGGTGACGATGGCCTCCAGCTCCGCCTCCTGCTCGGCGGTGATGCCCGGGGCGGCGACGATGCCGCGCCAGTTGGTCAGCTCCACGTCGTGGCCCAGCTCCTTGAGCGTGGGCAGCGGGATGGACTCCACCGGCTCCGGGGCGGAGACGGCCAGGGCGCGCAGCCGGCCGGCCTCGATCTGGTCGGCGAAGTCCTGATAGCCGCTCACGGAGGCCTTGATCGTGCCCGACATCAGCGAGGTGGCCAGCTCCCCGCCGCCGGAGTAGGCGATGTAGTTGACCTCGGCCGGGTCGATGCCGTTCTGCCCGGCCAGCTGGCTGATGATCATCTGGTCCACGCTGCCCAGGGACCCGCCGCCGAAGGCGAACTGGGAGGGGTCCTGCCGCCAGGTGGTGATCAGATCGTCGAGGTCTTGGATCGGGGAGTCGGCTGGGACCACGACCACGTCGTAGTCGTCGGTCAGCCGCGCAATCGGAGTGACGTCGCCCAGGTCCGTCTCGGAGCCGTTGATCTTGATGGCCCCAAGCATGGTGATGCCCATCATCATCAGCGTGGAGGACTCGCCCTCCATCCCGGCGAACTGGCTCAGACCGATGGTGCCACCTGCACCGGGGATGTTCACCACCTGGGTGTTGTTGACGACGCCCTGGGCCCGCATCGCCTGCTGGGCCTCCCGGGCGGCCCCGTCCCACCCGCCGCCGGCAGCGGCCGGGGCGATGAGGGTCAACTGGCTGCGGGCGTCGTTGCCAGTGCCGCTGGCCGAGGCATCCACCACGGCCGCGCCGACCAGGACCACGCCGACAGCGCCGGCGGTGAGGCTGAGCAGGCGGTGCTTGAGGCTCCGGCGGGTGCCGGGCGAATGGGTGTGCGCCATGGACGACTTCCTTGCTGGTGGAGGATTACAGGTGGTGGAGGAAGAACCATCCCCACCGTCACAAGCTATAGGTTATAACCTACACAATGTGATGTCCACCACGTTCCAAGCATTTCACCATTTCAAGGTCAGTCGGTCCCGAGAGCGTCGATGGCACGGCGCCCGAGGCTGCGCCCGATGTGGGCGCGCATGACCTCTGCAGCGGAGTCGGGGTTGCCACCGGCCACGGCGTCAAAAATCGCTTGATGTTCGGTGGCGACCCGATCACTGTCGTCCGCAGTGTCGCCGCCGGCGCGCAGGCCGATCAGCCGATAACGGTCGGCCTTGTCCCACAGCTTCTCCAGGATGTCGGTCAGGATGGGGTTGCCCGAGGCGCGGTAAACCGCCCGGTGGAACTCCCGGTGAGCCATCAGGGCATCCAGATTGGTGGCATCGCGGATCGGGGTGAGCCGCTCCAGGGCCCGGGACATCAGTGCCAAATCCGACTCGGTGCGCCGCTCGGCGGCCAGGGCGGCGGCTAGCGGGTCCACGCTCTCTCGCACCTCGTAGAGATGCCGGGCCTCGGCGGCGGAGACCTCCGTGACCCGGGCGTCGCGGTGGGCCTCGAGATGGATCATGCCCTCAGCGGTCAGGCGCCGGATCGCCTCCCGCAGGGGGGTGGTGCTCACCCCGAGCTCCTCGGCCAGGCGGGCCTGAGGGATCACGGCGCCAGCCTCCAGCTCCCCGGTGAGGATGCGGGTACGCAGTTCCGCATAGGCGTAGTCGTTCTTCGTGAAGATGCCAGCGGCCGGCGGGGTCACATCTGCTCCTGCGGTGGGTTCAAGGTGTCTCAACGCTAGCACCTTGGTGTTGCACACCACATCTTACAGGTTATAACCTATAATGAGCATGACCGCATATCGGAGGAGTGACCGTGAGCCCGTTGAGCCCGACCAGTGCCCCTGTCCTGTCGGTAGGTAGGCGCGAGCTGCGCATCGCCGACGTGGCCGCGACCGTGGGGGAGGACTACTTGCGGTGGCCGGTGGTGCTGCGGCTGCTGGCCGAGAACGCCGCCCGCACCATGGCCGGGCCCGAGCGCGAACAGGCCCTGACCGCGCTGGTCCGGTGGCTGGTGGAGCGCACCAGTGAGGAGGAGATCGCCTTCCTGCCCGGGCGGGTGCTGATGCACGACACCACCAGCACCCCGGCCCTGGTGGACATCGCCGCCATGCGCAACGCGGTGGCCGAGGCCGGGGGAGATCCCGCGGCGCTGAACCCGCTGCTGCCGGTGGAGGTCTCGGTGGACCACTCCCTGGCCGTGGAGGAGTACGCCCGCACCGACGCCCCGGTCCGCAACATCGGCCACGAGATCCGCCGCAACAAGGAACGCTACCGATTCCTCAAATGGGCGGCCGCCTCCATGGACAACGTCCACATCAACCCGCCCGGCACCGGGATCATGCACACCATCAACCTCGAACAGCTGGCCACCGTGGTCACCACCGAGGAACGCGACGGGCACCTGTGGGCGGTACCCGACATGATGATCGGCACCGACAGCCACACCCCGATGATCAACGGCCTCGGGGTCCTCGGCTGGGGCGTGGGCGGGTTGGAGGCCCAGACCGTGATGTTCGGGATGCCCACGGTCCTGCGCATCCCCGACGTCGTCGGCGTGCGCCTGACCGGGGCCCTGGGGGCCGGGGCGCTGGCCACCGACCTGGCCCTGACCGTCACCCACCGCCTGCGCGCGATCGGGGTGACCGGGGAGTTCGTGGAGTTCTACGGCCCCGGCGTCTCCACCCTCACCGTCGGGGAACGGTCCGTGGTGGCCAACATGGCCCCGGAGTACGGGGCCACCACCGGCTACTTCCCCGTCGACGACCAGGTCCTGGACTACCTGGTGCGCACTGGACGGTCGCCCGAGCAGGTCGAACTGGTCGAGGCCTACATGCGCCGCACCGGGCTGTGGTTCGACCCGGCGGCCGAACCGTCCTACACCCGCACCGTCGAGATCGACCTCTCGACCCTGCAGACCTACGCCGCCGGGCCCCGCCGCCCCCAGGACCTGCTGCCCCACGCACAGATTAAGACCGCCCTCGAGCAGGAGCCGACCCCGGTGCGCGCCGACCAGTCGCTGCTGCCGGAGTTCCCGGTCGCCATCGCCTCGATCACCAGCTGCACCAACACCTCCGACCCCCGCCTACTGGTCGCCGCCGGCCTGCTGGCCCGCCGCGCCCGCGAGCTTGGGCTCACCGTGCCCGCCTGGGTGAAGACCTCCCTAGCCCCGGGCTCCCCGGCCGCAGCCAGCTACTTGAAGCGCGCCGGGCTGAGCGAGGACCTGTCGGCGGTGGGCTTCGACATCGTCGGCTTCGGCTGCGCGACCTGCATCGGCAACTCCGGATCCCTCACCCCCGTCATCGACCAGGCGCAGGCGGCCGGGCACGTCTCCCCGGTGGCGATCCTGTCCGGCAACCGCAACTTCCCCGGCCGCGTCCACCCGAACCTGGACCTGGGCTTTTTGATGTCCCCGCCCATGGTCATCGCCTACGCCCTGGCCGGGGACGCCAAGGTCGACCTCACCCGCGACCCGGTCCAGCTCAGCCCCGAGGGCCGCCCCGTGTACCTCGACGAGCTGTGGCCGGACCCGGCCGAGATCGACCGGACGGTCGCGGCCGCCGTGGACCCGGCCGACTTCACCCGCGACTTCCGGGTGGCCGCCCAGAACCGGCTGTGGGCTGAGATCGAGGCCCCCACCAGTGACCTGTACCCCTGGGAGGAGACCTCCACCATCCTGCGCCGGCCCCCCTTCGCCGCCCCCACCGAGGGCAGCCTGCTGGGCGACTACACCGCCCACCCGCTGCTGGTCCTCGGCGACGACGTCACCACCGACCACATCTCCCCGGCCAGCGCGATCCCCGCCGACAGCGCGGTGGCCGACTTCCTGGTGGAGCGCGGGGAGGACCGCGGCGACCTCAACGTCTTCGCCTCCCGGCGCGGGAACTGGGAGGTCATGGTCCGCGGAGCCTTCCACAACAAGACCCTCATCAACCACCTGACCCCCGAGGCGCCGACCGCCCACACCGTCCACGCCCCGACCGGGCAGCTCCTGCCGATCTGGGACGCCGCCCAGCACTACCGTGCGGCCGGCGAGTCCGTGGTGATCGTCGGCGGGGACCGCTACGGCATGGGCTCCTCCCGCGACTGGGCCGCCAAGGCCCAGCGCCTGCTGGGCGCACGCGCCGTGCTCGCCACCGGCTTCGAACGCATCCACCGCTCCAACCTCATCGGCATGGGCATCCTGCCCCTGCTCGTTCCCGCCGCTCTGCAGGAGCCCCTGCGGCACCTGCGCCCCGGCGACCGCCTCCGCGTACAGGCAGGCTCCGAGCACATCGTGCCGCGCGCCGAGATCTCCGTGACCCTGCTGCGGACCGACGGCACCCGCGTCGACTTCACCACCCGGGCCGCGGTGGAGACCGACCTCGAGGCCCACCTGCTGCGTCGGGGCGGAGTCATCCCGACCATCCTCGCCGACACCCTCACCGTCTGACCCACCCCATCCGAGAGAAACGAGAGACCCATGACCGAGACCACCCCGGACACCGCCACGACCGTCTACACGGCCGACGTCTACGACGAGCACGGCGAGCAGTACCAGTCCGTCGCCACCCAGTTCCAGTCCGTGGGCGGCCGCACCCACTTCCACGGCCCCGCCCGCACCCTGAAGTGCTTCGAGGACAACTCCCTGCTCAAAACCATGATCGCCACCCCCGGCGACGGCGCCGTCCTAGTCGTCGACGGCGGCGGCTCCCTGGACCGTGAGCTGATGGGCGGCTCCATGGCCAGGACCGCCGCGGACAACGGCTGGGCCGGGGTGATCGTCCACGGGGCCGTCCGCGACCGCCACGAACTGGCCACGCTTCCCCTCGGGGTCAAGGCCCTGGGCAGCAACCCCCGCAAGTCCACCAAGAACGGCAGCGGCCAGCAGGACATCGAGATCACCATCGGCGGGGCCACCTTCCGCCCCGGAGCCACCGTCTACTGCGACGACGACGGCATCCTCGTCGAACGCTGACCCCACACCCACGCGGAAGGACCCCACCGGGCATGGCCCGTTAGAGGGCGTGTGCCGGACCATGGCCCGTGGACCCACCTCAGGGTGTTTCACGGGCCATGTGCTGCCTCGGGGTGCCTGTGCAGGCATCGTCAATCGGCGAAGAGCAACCCGACCTTTGCCGGACGGCCGCGGGGCAGGGAGCGGAGCCGCGGATGCTGAACCGGTGAGGGAGTGGACACCTCCACTCCGATGGGATCCATGGTATTCACTCTCATGGCACCCCGCCTTCGCCGACTCCCAGCTCCGCAACGTCGTCCGGCTCATCGATAGTGGAGAGCCGGCCACCCAGGTTGCCCGGGATCTGGGCATGTCTCGGGCGACCCTCTACCGCAGGCTCCGAGAGCTCCCGGTGGAGGGGGTGTAGAGAGTGCTCGGCCCGTGGGAGCTTGGAGGAGCTCCCACGGGCCGTGAGCTGGGCTGTGGCTGCGGGGTGGTGAGCGCACACGGCCCCGGAGGTTTCGTGGACCGCCGGCGCCTGCCGCGGCGTACCCGTCTGGATGTGGGGGCGCGCCGTCTGCACACCAGGAGACACTGCGATACGCATGGCGCACAAGTGTCTATCGTGGGATTGGTCATTCTGACCGGATGGCCCCGAGGTGAGGAGGCAGAGATGGTCAGCGTGACGACCCCACAGCTGGATGCCATTGATCGGCGGATCCTGGCCGCCCTGGACGAGGACCCGCGGATGACCGTGCTGGCCCTGGCCCAGCGCACGGGCTTGGCGCGCGGGACCATCCATGCCCGGCTGGAGCGTTACCGCACCAGCCCGGCCTTGCGGGCGCACAGCACACGGGTGGCACCGGCGGCCCTGGGTTACGGGATGGCCGCCAGCGTGGCGGTGGAGCTGGACCAGCACCAGCTCGACGCCGCGATTACTGGGCTGCAGGCCATCCCGCAGGTCATCGAGGTCTTCGCCCCGGCCGGGCAGACCGATCTGCTGTGCCGGGTCGTGGCGCGGGACCCTGAGGACCTGTACCGGGTCTCGGAGGAGATCCGGCTGTGCCCGGGCATTCTGCGGACCTCCACGAGCATGTTCTTGCGCACGGTCATCCCCTACCGCATGGCACCGTTGCTCACCGAGCAGCCTTGACCCCTGTCCCTACTGTGGTGAAGCCGGCCGTGGCTGTTCCGCCGGGTCCTGCAGTGGCCTCACTGGGGTGGCCCGCCGGTGCCGGGGTAGCCCGGTCAGTCCACGGTGCTGAGGTCCTGACGGGCTCCGGCGGCGGCGACGGCCACCGTGCCCAGGGCGGCGAAGACAGCCGCGAGGACTAGGAGGGCCTGGGGCACCCCGATGGCGGTGGCGGTGGCCCCGACTGAGAGCACCCCCAGGGCGGCGACGCCGTAGGTCGCGGCCGCGTAGGTGGAGGAGGTGCGTGCCTGCTGGGTGGGGGAGAGCCCGTAGGTCATGGTGGCCAGCCCGAGGGCGTAGGCCGGGCCCTGGGCGGCCCCGGCAGCGATGGAAGCCAGGAGCAGCAGCGTCAGGGAGTTCTGGGCCAGGGCCGCACCCAGCACTGCGTGGCCTACCGCTAATGGTCCCAGCACGTGCCATCCCCGCACCTGCTTCAGGTGCGGGCGCAGGAGCTGCTGGGCGGTGTAGGAAGCGCCGAGGTAGCAGGCCACGGGCAACACGGCCGTGAGCAGGGAGAGGTCGTGGCCGGTGCGCACAGCGGCGGGAATGAGCGCGATGTGCACGCAGACACCGGTCCAGGCCAGGCAGCCGATCATCAGGCCGGCAAGGCGGTGGCGCCGGGTCAGGGGCCCGGTGCGGGGCGTAGAGGCCCGAGGCGGGGAGGTCGGGAGCGTGAGGCCTTGAGTGAGCAGGTGCGCCTCGCGCCGGTAAAGCCACAGCAGCGGCCACAGCACGGCCGTGGTGGCGGTGGCGTGCACGAGGTAGGCGGTGGTGGTCGGTGCAGGCAGCAGTGTGCCGATCACTCCGCTGCCGAGGGCCCCGAGCAGGGATCCGAGGATGGAGCCTGAAGCGATCAGTGTCCGTGCCGTGCTGCCCAGGGCCACCAGGATCACCGCCGAGGCCGCCCCGGTGCCCAGACCGACACTCACACCCGACAGCGCCCGGGCGGTCAGCAGCAGCGGCAGGGTGTCGGCGCCGAGCACGGCGGTGACATCGGCCAGCACCGAGACGCCCACCGCGGTGGCCAGCAGCACGGGCAGGGCCCGGGTGCCGCGGCGGCGGGCCATGAGCAGCAGCACCGTCACCAGGGCCACCAAGTAAGAGCTGTAGAGCAGCGCCTGGGCCAGTGGGTCCAGGGTGAAGTGCTCGACGTAGACGGGCAGCAGCGGGACGGGGACGTTGGGTCCGGCCATGATCAGGCAGAACCCGGTGAAAGCGGCCAGGCCCAGGGCGGGGCTGGGAACGGTCGTGGGGCGGGCCGGGTCGTCGGTGCGGTCGGCGGCATCTGCGGTAGTGGTCCGGCGGGGGTGGCGCATGCGGATCGTTTCTCCTATCGGTGGCGGGGTGTGGCCGGTGCGGAGGTCCTTCACGCAGAGGCTGTGCGGGTCGGTCAGGGGTGGTGGCCGGTGTCCGGTCGCAGTGCGTGACCCCGGAATAGGGGGTGGTGGGGGAGGCAAGGAGCTGTTCGGGGTCCGGCGGTGGTTGGATCCGAAGCCGCAGGAGTGAGCAGCGAGTGACGGGTCATCAGGCGCTGATGCTGGTGCGGCGGTTCAGGCCTGGATCGGTAAACGGTGCTGGTGGACGTGGCGGTCCAGGTGTTGGCGGCGGATTTCACGGCCGGGGCGGCCCGTCTCAGGGTCAGGTCACCACTGGCCCCGGACACTCCGATCGCGGCGATGGGCAGGCTGTTGGGGCCAGGGACGGGGCTGGCGATGCAGCGGATGCCGGGGGCGGTCTCTTCGAGGTCGTGGGCGGAGCCTTGGGCGCGCGTCACGTTCGAGTGGGTGCGCAGTGTGCGGGGTGAGGTGATGGTGCGCGGTCCGGCCGGCTCCAGTGATTCCTGCAGATAGGCGTCCTGCCACGGGGGGCAGGAGGGCTTTGCCCACGGCCGTAGCGTGGGTGGCCCGGTAGTCGCCAGAGCGCAGTAGCGGCGGAGTGGTGGTGCGCCCGGGCAGGTCAACCTCAACACAGGCGTTATGGGGCAACGACGCCGCTGGAGCCATTCCACCCATCCTGGCCATCTGTGGAGGCGTCAGCTGGTTCAAGGACGGCGCAACTGGTGGTCATCGGCGCAGAGCATTTTTCGTTCTCCGGTCCGGGTGTCCTTGATCCACACCACCTTGAGTTTGGGCATGGTCGCAACCACGATCCCGCTGTAGCTGGGGAACCCGAACTGGTGGATCTCGAGGTGGTCGCCTCGTTGCAGGGTCGAGACGTCGTGGATGGGTCGCAGGTCGGCCGGCATGGCAGTCAGTTCCTTCCTGAGGCGGGGGCGTTGGCGGTGGGTGGGGGTGGTCTGTGGGGTTGCAGTTGGCGCGGTGCTGCGGACCGGTTCCGTCAATCGACGGGACCGGTCCGCAGCAGTGTCGGTGCACGGGGTGGATCAGTGGGTCAGAGTGGGGATCTTGGCGCGCAGCCCGGCTTCGGTTTGCTCCTGGGCACGGGTCTTTTCCAGGGTGGCGGTAATCAGGTGCTGGGGCACGACGACGACGCCGTCGGTGTCACCGATGATGGCGTCACCGGGGTAGCAGACCACGTTGCCGCAGGCGACAGGGGCGCCGATGGTCCCGGGGCCGTACTTGAAGGGTCCGGCCGGGCTGATGCCGCGGGCGAAGGTGGGCAGGCCCATCGCCTGCAGCTCGGCGACGTCGCGGGTGGCGCCGTCGATGACGACTCCGGCGATACCGCGGGCGATGCACAGTTCCCCGAGGATGTCGCCGAAGCAAGCGCGGTTGGTGTCGCTGTTGGCGTTAATGACCAGCACATCCCCGGGGCGGGCGTCGTCGAGGGCTCGGTGGATGGCGAGGTTGTCGCCTTCACGGGTCTGGATGGGCAGCACGGTCCCGCACAGGCGCAGTCCTGGGGTGACCGGGCGGATCGCGGCGTGCATGAGACCCATCCGGGACTGGGCGTCGCCGATGAGGGCGACCGGGAACTGGGCCAGTTCCTGGATGGGGTCCGGGGCGGGGCGGTCCCAGTCCGGGGTGAGCTGGAGGCTGTCGGTGGCTGCGGTGATGATCATGGTGGTTCTTCCCGGTGGTCTGGTGCGGTGGTCAGCTGTAGGACGGGGTGGCGATGTCATTGACGGCGTTGGCGGGGCGGTCTCCGGCCAACGCCTGACGGATGGCAGCCAGGGCGTGGGTGCCGGCGGCCAGGAAGGCTTCGGCGGTCTGCCCAGCCACGTGCGGGGTGACGATGAGGTTCGGCACTCGGGCCACGTCGATGCGGGAGTGCGGTTGCGGGTTTTTCATGTCCACGGACTCGCCCTCGAGCACGTCCAGCCCCGCTCCGGCCAGGTGTCCGTCGGTCAGGGCCTGGGCCAGGGCGGCCTCGTCGACCAGTCCGCCGCGGGAGGTGTTGATCAGCACCGCCCCGGGCTTCATCGACGCCAGGGCGGGCCCGTCGATGAGGTGGCGTGTCCGGTCGGTGAGCGGCAGGTGGAGGCTGAGCACATCAGCACTAGCGATGACCGCTGCGGCGGTGGCGGGCCGGGCGCCGGCGGCGGTGATGGCGGTGTCCTCCACGTAGGGGTCGTGGGCGATCACGTCCATGCCGAAGCCGTGCGCGATGGTGGCGACCATGCGGGCGATGTTGCCGAAGCCCAGCAGTCCCAGGGTGCGTCCGTGGAGTTCGAAGCCGTTGATCTGCGGTTTGAGCTCGGCCCAGGCTCCGGCGGCGGTGCCGGCGGACCCGTAGGGGGTGCGGCGGGCCAGGGACAGCAGCAGGGCGAAGACGTGCTCGGCCACGGCCCGGCTGTTGGAGCCGGGGGTGGTGCTCACCCAGATTCCGGCGGTGGTGGCGGCGTCGATGTCGACGTTGTCGGTGCCCACTCCGTGGCGGGCGATGATGCGCAGCCGCGGGGAGGCGGCGATCTTGGCGGCGTCGAAGCGTTCGGCGCGCAGCAGGACCGCTTCGACCTCGTGGCTGACCTCGGTGTAGTCCACGGCGGTCTCACCGTAGCCCAGGTGCACTCGTCCCAGGGTGGTCAGGTCGCTCAGCACGTCGGGGTGGATGGGGTCGGAGACGTAGATGGTCGTCATGGGGTTCCTCAGCAGTGGGATCGGCCGCGGGTCAGCGGTAGAGGTGGGAGGTGGAGGTGGTGTTGGTGCGCACCGCGCCGAGCACCACGGCCAGGCCCAGCAGCCCGAAGACCACGAGCATGTAGGCGGGCACCAGGGTGTCGCCGGTGGCGTCGATCATCCAGGTGGCGAAGTAGGGGCCTCCGGCCCCGCCGATCACGGCTCCGACGCTGTGGCCGAAGGCGACCCCGGTGTGGCGGACCTCCACGGGGAAGAACTCCGGCATCGCCGCGTAGGTGCCGGCTTGGCACAGGGCGTAGGGGATCATCCCGATGAGCAGCCCGATCATGGCCAGGGCGACCGAGCCGTTGTTCATGAGCAGGAAGGAGGGGATGGTGGCCACGATGTAGAAGAGGTAGGAGGTGACCAGCACGCGCTTGGCGCCGATGCGGTTGCCCAGCTGCCCGGCCAGAGGGATCAGGAAGGCGGCGGCCACCACGGCGATGAGCACGATGTAGGAGGCCTCGGCCTTGGTGTAGCCCAGCACGGTGCTGAAGTAGACGGCGACGTAGACGGTGCCGATGTAGGTGCCCATGTTCTGCACCAGGGAGATGAAGAAGACCTTGGTCAGCGGCTTGCGGTGCTCGACGATGAGCCGGCCGAAGGGGGACCCGGTGGTCTTCGTGGCGGTGGCGGCATTGGCGGTGAACTCGGGGCTGTCCTCGATCTTCAGTCGCATGATCAGGCATAGGATGCCCAGCGGCACGGCGATCATGAACGGGATCCGCCAGCCCCAGGACTCCATCGCCTCGGCCGGGACCAGGGTGGCGGCCAGGGCGGCCAGGCCGGCCGCAGATCCCTTGCCGAGCACGGCGATGCTGGGGATGAAGGAGATGTAAAGGTTGCGCCGCTCGATCGGGGCCCACTCGCGGATGTAGCTGGCCGCCCCGCCGATCTCCCCGCCGGCGGAGAAGCCCTGCAGCATCCGCAGCACCCCCAGCAGGATCGGGGCCCAGATCCCGATCTGGGCGTAGGTGGGCAGGGCCGCGATCAGACCGGCCGCCGCACTCATCAGGAGGATGGAGCCCACCAGGCTGGCCCGGCGGCCCTTCCGGTCCCCGATCCAGCCGAAGAAGATCGCCCCCAGCGGGCGGACGATGAACGCCGTGCCGAAGATCAAGAACGTGTTCAGCAGCCCCGCCACCGGGTCATCCCCGGGGAAGAACACCACCGCGATGGTGGCGGCCACGTACCCGAAGACGCTGAAGTCGTAGTACTCGATGAAGGTGCCGAAGGCCGCGACCCCCGTCGCCTTCTTCGCCTTGCGCTGCCGCTGCGGATCCACCGCGGGGGCGGTCAGCTGTGATGCCTGAGCCATTCCAACTCCTAAAAAATGGGACACTGTCCTGAAATGTCGATACAGTGTGAGCGGGGCCACGAGCATGTGTCAAGCACCACAGTTCTGCCGGTGCGCACCTGCCGACACAGAGCGGGGCTGTCTCGCTGGGCCCGAGCGGTAGCGTGGTGGGCGCACCCCTGGGCCGGGACCGGCGCGGGAGTAAGAAACAGGAGGAGGGCCGGGGTGAACGAGGCGACAGCATCCAGCAATGACCGGATCGTGGAGGTGCTCCACGCCTTGGTGACCCGTGAGCAGGCCAGTGGGGTGCGGGAGCTGGCCGAGGCGCTGGGGGCCAGTCGCAGCACCGTCAACCGCATCCTGCTGGGCCTGGTCGACCAGGAGTTCGCCCTGCCCGCCTCCGGCGGGGCCTACCGGGTGGGCCCGCGGCTACGGGTCCTGGCCGCCGCCCTGAACGTACGCCACCCGCTGCTGGCCGGTGCTGGGGACGTTCTCGAGGAGTTGGCGGCGCAGTCGGAGGCCACCGTGATCGTGGCCGTCCACGACGCCCCCCGCCCCCAGGCCGTGGTCGTGGCCCGCCGGCGCCACCCCGGACCGGTGGCCTACTCCCTGGAGCCGGGCACCATCCTGCCCCTGCACGCCGGGGCGACCGGGCGGGCCATCCTGGGCCGGATCGGCCTGGACGCCCTGGGGTTGGAGGAGTTGGAGGCCCGCACTGCAGAGACCGTCACCGACCGCACCGCACTGGCCGCCCTGCTCGAGCAGGACCGCCGCACCGGCTACGTCATCAGCATCGGCCAGCAATTCCCCCTGGCCGCCGGAGCCGCCGCGGCCTTCTCCTGCCTGGGCCTGACCGGATCGATCTCGATCACCAAGCCCCGCTATCTCACCGAGGATGCGGACCTGGCCCGCTTCGGGCCGATGGCCCAGGCCGCCGCCCGCGCCATCGAACAGCAATGCTCCACCCCTCCGGTGCCGGCGAACCTCCCCCCGAAGACCGCCTACCCGGCCGGGGGCACGGCCCTGGAACGGATGACCCGCCTGCTGGCCGCCCTGGTGGCCGAGCCCGCCGGGCTGCACCCCGGGCAACCCCTGGCAGGCAAGATCGGGGCCAACATCGCCACCACCCACCGCCTGGTCACCACCGCCACGACCACCGGGCTGGCCCTGACCGAGGGCACCACCCTGCACCCCGGCCCCCGCCTGCTGCACTGGGCCGCCCGCCTGGGACCCACCCGCGACATCGGCGCCCTGACCCGCCACATCCTGGCCGAGCTGGCCGAAACCACCGGGGAGACCATCGGACTGGCCCAACTGGACCCCGCCACCGGCCAGGCGGAGATGACCACCGTGATCAACGGCGTCCAGCCCCTGCACTACGGGCTGGCCTCCGGGGTGACCATCCCGCTCTACGCCGGGGCGGCCGGCAAGGCCATCCTCGCCCACTGCCCGCCTGGCACCCTCGAGCACCTCGAGCTGGCACCGCTGACCGAGCGCACCTGCACCGACCGCCAGGCCCTGGCCGAGGAGCTGCAGGCCATCCGACACCGCGGCTGGGCCACCGCCGACGGCGAACGCATCCCCGACGCCTACGGCCTCAGCGCCCCCTACTTCATCGACGGCACCGTTGCCGGATCGATCACCGCCACCGTCGCCCGCTTCCGCGTCCCCCACCTCGACCTCGACACCCTCGCCCACACCATCCAAGACGCCGCCCACCGCATCACCCGGCTGCTCTCCCTCACCCCACCACCCGCAAGCTGACCCTCTGCAGCATCGACCTTGGCAGCACGGCAGTGATTAACCCATCACCGCTGGCGCCCGCCACGACTTCAGCGCAGCACCCCGACCATGAGGCTCTACGCCAGGGCGATGGGCGGGGGTTCTGCCGATAGGTAAAGGCGCCGAAGCGGCATCACGACCTTGGACCCGTTAGATCTGGGTTCCACCCCTAATGATCCTCATGCATGAATCATGCCTCAGCTTTGCCTGTATCACTCCTAGTGAGTGCTAGTAACGCTACTAGTGGCGGCTGCTTTTGCCCCCCGAAGTAGCTCTACCTGGACGTGGTTCCTTTTTCGTACTGTGGTCTCATCAGGCAGCATTCCTTTGAAGGCGACACCACGATGCCAATTTGGTACGACTCTTATCCCGCCGAAGCCGTTCCCCTTGACGAGGCACTGCGTGTCTGGTCAGCCGCGGCACCGGAGATCCTTATCGGGTATGCCTCCACTCCGGGAGGCTATGCCACGTATAAGGATTTCGCACACGACTTGTTTGAGGCCACTAGGCTTCGTACTGACAGGCCGCTACGGCAATGGCCAGGCCAGGTCCTGGACAGGGTCCTCGATTACTGCCAGGAACACGAACTGCCGGCACTGTCGTCTTTGGTTGTGAACAAGGACACCGGAATGTGCGGGGTCGGCTTCGGCACATGGCACCGAAAAGTCCACCGCGAGCCGACCAACGAGAACGCGCGTGAGCACCTCGCTGCAATCCTACGGACTGAGTGCTACCAGCGGTACGCCGGTGTTTCCGAGGATGCAGAACCGTTCTATACGCCCCTCTATCTTTATTGGCTCCAGCGCCAGTTGGACAGGAAAGTCCCCTGACTCTCACCGACCCCATTTTTTGCAGATACCCGTACTGTTCAATTTGATAGGAGCATGGCCGTGAAATATGGACGACCGGACGAACTGTGGGAGCGAACCCGCGATGTTGCCAGGTCTTTTATCGAGGATGTGAATGAAAGAAAGGGTGAGACGTACTACTCGGCCGTCAACGACGCAATCAAAGCGGCGGGCCTCCCGGGCTTCAATCTCTCCAAGTCAGCCGAGCGGCGTGCTCTCGGTGCCCTCTTAGGCGAGATCTCGGAGGAAAGCTACAATGACTACGGCGTCATGCTCACGGCTATCGTTAAGTATAAGGGCAAGGACGAGGTGGGCGGAGACTTTTGGAATCTTGCGGTGTATCTCGGGAGATTGACCTCCGTGCCCACGCCGGACGAGATGAAGGGGGTTCTCGACGAGCTAATCGCTGAGGTGCACGAGCACTACCCTCACCGTGTGAAGAATATTTAAACTACTAAGCGAGGGTCCGGAGGCTATTATGCCCCCCGGCCCTCGCTATGCCGAGCTGGGTTTAAAAAAATTCATATAGATAAGGTGCGAGCATGGCTACCGCTACTCCATGTACATTCAAACCTTCTACAGGCCCCAGCAGGGCAAAAATTGTTAAATCGATTTAGGCGGAAGCCCAGGTTTTCCGATGATACTTTAGTTGCCGAATGTCTATCCGATGCCCACGCGCCGTACGCAACGCGCCAATGGCCTCGCCGGCTTGATCGCGGACGGTGAGGTCATCATCAATGAGGATGCCGCCCTTGTCCAACAGAACGTGATGATTCGGGCACAGGCAGAGGATGTTACTGGCATCGTCAGGCCCCCCGTGAGGTTGTCCGAGTGGACGGATGTGCGCGCCCTCGGCGTACCCGCTGCCGCTGGCCGTAATGAGGCTTAGTCCGCACACTTGGCAGGTGTGCTCGTGGCGTCGCTTCACCCATTCGGACACAGCGGTCGTCCGAATCGTTCGTTGAATGGTCGTAGCTCGACGTCGAGGGGTGTGGTTGCCCAGTGGCGGCGTCGCGGTGTCTGAGACCGTGAAGTCCACGTCCTCCGCCATCTTTTCCAAGCGAAACTGCCACACCATGAACTTGCTTATGCCGATTGTCGACCAGTGGTCCATCACTTGGTACAAACCGTCGTAGCGGTACCCACTCGTTGGCGATCGGAGGGGATCACCCTTGAAGCCGCGGATGACGCGTACTGGCAGACCATCGAGTTCGCTGCGGACTAACGCGGCGTTACCGGTGTCGTCGAGGCGCTGGTCGGCGACCTGCTTTCGGTTCTTCTGCCCGCCGTGACCGGTGTAAATGATGAGGTCGCCGTGATCGGCGTCGTCGGGGTATCCGCCATTAAGGACTATGGAAGAGGCCCCTTCTGCTGGAGTGCCCCATATGCCGCCCTGTGGCGGCCCATGAACCCGATGGCGGGACAATGCCTCGCGGTTCTCATAGACCTGTCCGACACGTTGACCCTCCACGTGTCCAAAGTGCCGTTCCATGCGCCCCTCTTCGTCGTATGCCGCAACTCAAACGAAGCCTAAGGGAACCCCTGGGTGGCTCCACGCGTTGCATCTGCACGGGTGCGGCACCGGTCACGATTTGCTATGAGGCCGTCGTAGATTCGCTGGATAACTTCTCATGCGACAGTCATGAACTTCGCCGGCCGGTAATGAGCCCCGATGCATTCCTCTAGCCCTCCATGGCGAGAAAGGTCCCTATGTGGGTGTGGAAAAGTGGCTAGCGGTTCACCGCGGATGTTGACATATCAACATAATGGGTGTTGGCTGGTGCGTGTTCTCGAAGATGGCCATGGCGCTGCTGGGTACCGTGAGAGGGAGGTTCCCGATCGCAATCAGGAGATCCCGCCATGGTCCGAGCTCGTAAGAGGACGCAAGTCGAGGGGCAGCTGAGCATTGATGCCTTTCTCTTCCCGGAACCCGAGGAGGTTCGTGATGAACACGTACGGCAAGTTCGCGCAGGAAACGTGGAGGACGACCGCGCCCGCGGAGTACGCCCTGATTCCGGACCCGGAAGCGTGGTTCGAGGCGCTGGGGGAGGAGGCGGCACAGCGGGTGGGCGAGCTGATGATGGAGCTGGCCGGCCCGGATCCGGTGGGGGAGACCTACCTGGAGAAGGTGGGGCGGTTGAACGCGTCGAAGCTGCAGGCCGAGGAGATCGTGCGCGCGGAGATGCTGACCCCGGAGCAATCGGTACAGCAGGAGCCGGAGGAGGACGAGGAGGAGTCCGGGGTGGCGCGGAGGCTGCGGATCGTGCAGCAGCTGAACCGGGAGGACCGGGAGTACTGGGAAGAGGTGGGCCGACTGGACGCCGAACAGGCATAGACCCGGCTTTCTCAGAGTCCGCGGTCCCGGGGCGCTTCGTCCCCCGCAGCCAGGACGATCTGGCCCCTTCCGGCGCCCAGGCGAGGTTCCGAGCCAACCTGGCGGCCATGCGCGTGCTGCGCACCCTGCAGGCCGAGGAGCGGGCCGCGACCGAGGCCGAGCGGGCGACCCTGGCCCGCTGGGGGTCCTGGGGTGCCAGTGGGGTCGCGGAGGTCTTCGACGAGTCTCGCACTGAGTACGAGGCCGAGCGGGCCGAGCTGCGCGAGCTGCTGGATGAGGCCGAGTTCGCGGCCGCCCGGCGCACGGTGATCAACGCCCACTACACCGACCCGGTGATCGCCGCCGAGGTCTGGGGCGCCCTGACCGGGCTGGGTTTCGAGGGCGGGCGGGTGCTGGAGCCCGGCTCTGGTGCTGGCACCTTCATCGGCCTGGCCCCGGAAGGGGCGCAGGTGACCGGGGTGGAGTTGGACCCGGTGACCGCGGCGATCTCCCAGGCCATCTACCCACAGGCCACCATCCGTACGGAGTCCTTCGCCGACACCCGGATGCCCGGTGGCGTCTTCGATGCGGCGGTGGGCAACGTCCCCTTCTCGAAGAATGCCCTGCACGATCCCCGGTACAACGCGGCCGGGCATTCGATGCACAACCACTTCATCCTCAAGTCTCTGGCCCTGACCCGGCCTGGTGGGGTGGTCGGGGTGATCTCCAGCGTGTTCACCCTGGACGCGCAGAACCCGGCGGCCCGCCGGGAGATGGCGCAGACCGCCGATCTGCTCGGGGCGGTGCGCCTGCCCACCGGGGCCCACCGCCGGGCTGCCGGCACGGAGGCGCTGACCGATGTGCTGATCTTCCGCCGCCGCCTGCCCGGGGAGGAGCCGCTGGATCAGTCCTGGGTGGAGACCGCCCCGGTGGAGCTGGACGGGGCGCAGGGGCGGATGAACGCCTACTTCATCGACCACCCCGCCCGGGTGCTCGGTAAGCCGGTGATCGGGCCCGGCATGTACGGCTCCGCCACGATGACCGTGCGTTCCGAGGACCTGGCGGCCACCGGGGCCCGGTTGCACGAGCAGCTGTCGGAGATCACCGAGCAGGCCGTGGCAGCCGGACGTGGCATGGCCGAGCGTAGTGGTGAGCAGGAGCTCGAGGTCGCGGCCCTGGTGCCGGCTGGTGAGCAGGAGCAGATCGGGCACATCACCGACCGCGGGGCGGAGGGCTTCACCCAGGTCACCGTGGAGGGGGTGCACGTCCCGCTGAAGGTGCCCCGCACCCAGGAGGGCGAGCTGCGGGCTCTGCTGGGTCTGCGGGATGCGGCGCGGGCGGTGTTGACCTTGGAGGCGGCCAACGTCGAGGACACCCCGGAGCTGGACGCCATGAGGGCCCAGTTGGCGGGCAGCTACGAGGCGTATGTGGATCGGTATGGGCCGATCAACCGGTTCAGCGAACGGCGCACCGGACGCGCCACCGAGGCCGGGGAGGACATTTTGGCCCGGGTCACTGCGCCGGCGGTGCGGCTGCTGCGCGGGGACCCGTTCGGGCCGCTGGTGCTGGGTCTGGAGCACTTCGACGAGGGCGCCGGCACCGCTGTAGCGGCCGGCCTGCTCTCGGAGCGGCAGGTGCAACCGCGCAGACCCGTGCTCGGGGTCGACACCCCGGATGAGGCCCTGGCCGTCACCCTCGACACGGTCGGCACCGTGGACCTGCCCCACATCGCCCGGCTGCTGGGCACCGACGAGGAGTCCGCGCGCGAAACCTTGGGGGAGCTGATTTACGAGGTGCCCGGGGAGGACGGGGTCTATGAGACCCGCGCGGAGTACCTGTCCGGGGACGTGCGGGAGAAACTGGACACCGCTCGGGCCGCGGCGGCCGCCGATGCCCGGTTCCAGGCCAACGTGACGGCCCTGGAGGCGGTGCTGCCGGCCCCGCTGGGGGCCGATGAGATCGAGGCGAGGATCGGGGCGGTGTGGGTGTCCCCTCAGATCCACGAGCAGTTCCTGCGCCACATCATCAGGGACCCGTCTGCGCGGGTGGACCGGATCAGCGGGGCGAACTGGGACGTGCGGGCCTCCCGCCACGTCTTCGCCGCCCGCAATGACTGGGGCACGGAGCGGATGGCGGCCGGGGACATCTTCAAGAAGCTGCTGGAGCAGCGCCGGGTGCAGGTCACCGACCCCGACCCGGCCGATCCGGAGGGCAATCGCCGGGTGGTCAACGCCACCGAGACCACCGCCGCCCAGGAGAAGGCGTCCCTGATGCAAGAGCGGTTCGGGGAGTGGGTGTGGGAGGACCCGGCCCGTGCAGCCGGGTTGGTGGATGAGTACAACCGGCGGTTCAACTCCCTTGTGCTGCGCGACTACACGGTGGAGGGGGAGCGATTGACGTTTCCGGGGTTGGTGAAGAACTTCACCCCCCGGCTTCACCAGCGGGCGGCGGTGGCGCGGATGCTCTCGGAGCCCTCGGTGGGGCTCTTCCACGAGGTGGGGGCGGGCAAAACCGCCGAGATGGTGATCGGGGCGATGGAGCTGCGCCGGCTGGGCATGGCCCGCAAACCCGTGGTGGTGGTGCCCAACCACATGCTCGAGCAGTTCACCCGGGAGTGGCTGCAGCTCTACCCCCAGGCGCAGATCCTGGCGGCGTCTTCGGAGGATCTGGCTGGGGACAAGCGGCGGGTGTTCGTCGCGAGGGCGGCGGCCAGTGACTGGGACGGGATCATCATGACCCGCACCGCGTTCGAGCGCATCGAGCTCTCCGAGCAGTCCCAGGCCGCCTACGACCTGGCCGAGATGGCACGCCAACGCGATGAGCTGGAGGCCGCCAATCAACGGGCCGCGGCCAGCGGGGCGGACACCATGTCGATCAAGCGGATGGAAGCCCGCCTTCAGGCCCGGGAGGAGAAACTCAAGGAGAAGGCCGACCGGGCCACCGATCCGGGGATCACCTTCGAGCAGACCGGCATCGACTACCTGCTGGTCGATGAGCTGCACGAGTACAAGAACCTCGACACCGCCTCCAACATCTCCGATGCGGCCATCGATGGGTCCAAGCGCGCCACCGACCTGCACATGAAGGTTGAGTACTTGCGGTCCAAGCACGGGGACCGGGTGATCACCGGGGCGACGGCCACACCGATCGCCAACTCGGTCACCGAGATGTACGTGATGCAGCGCTATCTCGGTCCGGAGTTGTTGGCGCGGGCCGGGATCCACGACTTCGACACCTGGGCGGCGACCTTCGGTCAGGTGGTGACCGAGATGGAACTCTCGGTGGCCGGCGGGGACACCTTCAAGCTCAAGGAGCGCTTCGCCAAGTTCCAGAACGTGCCCGAGCTGCTGAAGATGTTCCACACCTTCGCCGACGTGAAAACCGCCGAGGACCTGCACCTGCCCACCCCGGACCTTGTCGAACGGGAGGACGGGAAGCGGCTGCCGCGCATGGTCCCCGTGGAGGCGTCAGCGGAGCTGCAGGACTACATCGAGAAGATCGGTCGGCGGGCCGAGGCGATCCAGGCGCGGTTGGTGCCCCCGACCGAGGACAACATGCTCAAGATCAGCTCCGACGGGCGCAAGGCCGCCTTGGACCTGCGCCTGGTCGACCCGGAGCTGGGCTCGGTGGTGGCGGAGACCAAGATCAGTGCCGCCGCCGACCTCATGGCGCAGGTGTACGAGGACCACCGCAACGACGTGTTCCTGGATCCCTCCACTGGGGAGGAGCACCCCACGAGGGGTGCGTTGCAGATCGTATTCTGTGACCTGGGCACCCCGGCGGAGACCTGGAACGTCTACGACGAACTGAAGCTGCAGTTGGTCGAGCGGGGGGTGCCGGCGGAGAAGATCCGGTTCATGCACGAGGCGAAGAACGACGCGGAGAAGGGACGGCTGTTCTCCGCCGCGCGCACCGGGGAGGTGGCGGTGCTGATCGGGTCCACCCAGAAGATGGGGGTGGGCACGAACATTCAGGCGAGGGCGGTGCACCTGGTGGACCTGGACGCCCCGTGGCGCCCGGCCGACGTTGCCCAGCGGCACGGGCGCATCATCCGCCAGGGTAATCAGAACCCGGAGGTCGCGATCTCCCAGGTGGTCACCAAGGGGTCGTTCGACACCTTCATGTGGCAGACGCTGGAGCGGAAGTCGAAGTTCATCGACCAGATCATGCGCGGGCGCCTGGACGTGCGCGAGATCGAAGACGTCGGGGACAACACGCTGTCCTTCGCCGAGGTGAAGGCGATCTCCAGCGGCAATCCGCTGATCCTGGAGAAGTCGAAAGCCGATCAGGAGCTCGCGCGGCTGGAGCGGTTGAACCGGGCCTGGCACCGCAACCAGTCCTCGCTAGTGTTCCGCAAAGACGCCGCCCAGGCGCGCGCCAATGCCCTGGAGCAAGAGATCCCCGTGCTCCGCGCGGCCGCGCAGCGGACCACCGATGAACTCGGTGGGGAGAAGTTCCGGATGACCATCGACGGGACCACGTATGAGAAGCGCACCGAGGCGGCGGAGGCGTGGCAGCGGTGGGCCGGGGTGCACGCCACCGCGCGCCCACCCCGTGCCGGAGAGGTTGACCTCGGGGTCGCCGGGCGGATCGGTGGCCACGACATCCGAGTGGTGCAGCGGCCGGGAAATTTGGCGGACCTGGGTGCCTCTCCGGTGGAGCTGCGCATCGACGATGCCCCCGGGGTGGCCGTGGACGTCACCCGGGCCACGTCGCTGAACCCGACCGTGGGGATGATCCAGCGGCTGGAGAACCAGGTGCGGGCCCTGCCTGAAGAAGTCACCAAACGCGAGGCCCGGTTGGCGGCCGCGCACCAGGAAGTCGAGGATGCCCGGGCGGCGTTGGACGTGCCATTCAAGCACCAGGAGGCACTGGATGCTGCCCGGTGGGAGGTCCAACGCATCGACCGGGCCATGCGCGGAGAGGAGACGCCGCAACCGACGCTGGATCCGGAGCTGGAGGCGTTGAAGAAGCGGATGCGGATCAACTTCCCCGGAGCTCCCACAGCTGATCGTGGCACTCCCGGGCGTGAAAGCTCCACGGTCGGTCACTCACCAGAGACAGCTCGTGCGCGCTACGAGCAACGCCCCCAGGAGGACGGCCTGGGGCTGTAGTCGCTCACGCGACTGGCCTTACAACGACGAACGGTGCCCGCTCCCCGGTGGGGGGAGCGGGCACCGTTTCTTGTGAGGTGACCACAGGGTTAGGAAGCCGTCCACAGCCGGCGGTTACGGCAGTGGAACAGTTGTGCGTGAGGTCACCTGCCGGCTGTGGGCGGGTGGTCGGTGGGGGTCCCCGCTGTCCATCATGGGTGCGGGAAAAGCCGCGGAGCGAGAGAGCTTTTGCCGTGCCCATGTGGGCACGGGGCCAGCTACTGGATGCACTGGTTTGCAATGACGACTGGTGTCCGTGACTGCTAAAGGGGTAGCAGTATTGCAGGGTCCATTCCGCCGCTTTTCATGACTGTGGTGTGCGCGGCTGCCTGTCGGCGTATCCGCTGAATGACGGTGTTCGCTTCGGCCATGAGCTTCGGAATATGCACCTCTACATCGCGGATGACGAATACCATTTCATCTGCGATGTAGCACCGGACGGGTTCCGTGGGAGTTTCTGAACCCCAGATGTCCCGGGACTTCACGATCCAGTCGATTGCGGCCATCCATCCTGCTTCTGCATCGGGTCGATGGGCCGCAGCGTAGGCCCACTCGTCCATACGTTCATCGAAGTGCACCATGCTGTCACGCGCGTCGACGTTGCGAATTGTTGGTAGCTCCGGGTCACCTAACAGTCGCTGCAACCACCGAACACGGTCATCGTGGAACGCTTCTAAGTAGCGCTTCTTCTTCTGAAGGGAGCCACCGTAGATGAGATTCCGGAGGCTGGCAGCGTCGGAGATGGCTTGCTCGACTCGATCGCGCAGCTCTGTCAGTTCCGACGGCCCGGTGTGTCTGTTGTGACGGTAGTCGTCGCCCAATTCCAGGACGCGGTTGCATGCGGCCATGCAACTGCGGGCCTGTCGGTTGATCTCATTGACGTACATCATCCACACGGGACTTTGTGGATCAACGATCGCCTCCCAACCGCTCACCCCTCATCACTACTTCCATCATCGACGTCGCCGGTTACTGAGTCGAGTGACGCTGCAGTCTCGCTAGGGCGTCGCTTACGGCGTTGCACGCGTTGTACCTTCTCCGGTGCGGCGAGGCCGATCTTGCGCAGTTCGTCCTCGGTCCAGCCGCCGTTGTTGACGGCGGCCTGGAACGCTTGGGCGTCGTTCTTTTCTGCCTCCTTGAGGGCTTCGCGGGCTTCGTCGAGGGCGCCGCGAGTAGCAATGGCCCGGCGGATGTAGTCCATCCGGTCGTTGAGCAGCCGCTGGGCTGTTGCTTCTGCCTGCTGGGGGTCAGTGAGCTTCGCCATGCCCCCACATTAACGGAAGCACACGATTCGATCCAGTGTCCACGCGCGCTCCGCCTGCGCTCCACACCCATGGTGCCCCAGCGGAGAAAGCTATGTTTTATGTGCCATAAAACGGATGCACCGCTAGCCCGTGGGGTTTTGCGGTGGCACACTGATCGTGTGGGGCCCACCAGGGTGGGGGCGCTGCGCTGGGCCGGGACGGTGAGGAGGTGCTGTGGTGGAGGGCGAGAATCCACGTCGAGTGTGGACGTCGAGACGTAAGCGGATCGAGGGCAAGACCCAGTACGTCCGGGTGTCGATGTCGGAGTCCGAGCGTGCTCAGTTGATGGTGCTGGAGCAGCAGACCGGACTGTCGCCGTCGGCGCTGATGGTCCAAGCGGTGTTCGGATCGGCGGATCCGGTGGCAGTGGAGCTACGGCGGAACCAGCTGGCGGAGCTGATCCAGATGCGGCACTTGATGGCGACGATCGCCAACAACGTCAACCAGATCGCCCGGCACGCCAACAGCACCGGCGAGGTGCTCCCTGAGACGGTCGAGACTTTGCGGGAAGCTCGTCGCTTTGGAGCGGACGTGCTGGCCAAGATCGAAGAGTTGATCCCGTGATCCCGAACATCACCAAGGGTGACAAGCCGGTCGGGCTGATGAAGTACCTAGTGGGCCCGGGCCGGTCCAACGAGCACACCGACCCGCACTTGATCAACGGCTCGCCGCTCATCATGGCGTGGTACGACGATGTGCAGCTCAATGAGGACGCCGCGGTGTCCATTGCCCGCGAGATCGACCTGAACCGGCGCGCCTTCGGAGTGGACGCCGACACCAAGCACATCTGGCACTGCTCCCTGTCGATCCCCTACCAGGACCGTGAAGTCACCGACCAGGAATGGGCCGACATCGCCGCCCGCTTCATGGACGAGATGGACTTCACCGAGGCCGGGAATAAGGCGCCCTGCCCGTGGGTGGCCATCCACCACGGTAAGTCGGTAAAGGGCAACGACCATATCCACATCATGGCCTCCACGATCCGGGAGGATGGGACGAAGTGGGCCGATGGCAACGACTTCGCCCGCGCGCAGAAGGCCGCCCGGGGGATCGAGCAGGACTTCCAGCTCATCCAGCTGGGCAAACACTCCGAACGCTGGCTGCAGCAGGGCGAGGTGCGGCGGGAGAGCACGCGGGAGCCAGCCCGGTTTGCACTCGAGCGCACCGTGCGCGCGTGCGCGGTGGCGGCCGAATCGGAAGCGCAGTTCGTGCGGTTGATGCGTCGGGCGAAGCTGCTCGTGCACCCGCGCTTCGCCGCCGGCACCGACGCGAAAGTCACCGGATACTCCGTGGCAGAGCGTCCCCCGAAGGGCATGCGGCCGCTGTGGTTCGGTGGCGGCAAGCTCGCCCAAGACCTCACCCTCCCTAGCTTGCGGACCCGGTGGCCGGATACCCCCGGCTCGACGCAGGAGGCGTCGGAGGAGTGGATGGCGGCCAAGCGCCACCGCCGCATCGTCCACCCCGACGCCCCCGGCGCGGTCCTGGATGAGGAGACCGCCCGGCGGTTGGCCGGGGAGCTGAAAGAGGTCCGCCGGCGCCTGGTCACCATCGCCCCGGACGACCACCAGACCTGGGCCCACGCGGCTCGGGAAGCTTCCGGGGTGTTCGCGGCGTGGTCGAAGGCCGTTGAGGACGGCCAAGGCCCGCTGGGGCGCACCGCGCGGGTGCTGGCCCGCTCCGCGCACCGGTCCGGGCTGAAGATCACTGCCCCGTTGGAGGCGCCGCTGCGCACCAGCGGCACCACCGCCTTCCTGCTCGCGGCTACGCGGGCCCCGTCCCCGATGGCCCAGGCGCTCATCATGAATCAGATGCTGCGGATGACCCAAGCCTTCTACGAGATGCACCAGGCCAACAAGGACCTGCGTGAGACCCAGCTGATCAACGATGCCTTCCGGCAGCACCTGTCGGTGGTGGCCGAGCCTCTGCCGGAAGTCGATACCTCTCGCGCACAGCGCACCGCGCCCCATGCCGGCCCAACCCGCCACCGGGGCTCGCTACGGGAGACCCAGGGACCCAAGGTTGTTCCCGCTCCTTACATTGACCGCGCCCCCAGCATCGACCACGGAATGGGGCTGTAGCGCTGAGCACCCCCTGACGGCGTGAACGACCTGCTCTCCCGGGACCTTCAAGCGGCGATGGCCGTGGCCGGCCGCTGGGGCGAGATGATGGCCCGCCGACGCGCCGAGCAGGTCCGCCAGCGGCTGATGGAACAGCAGCACCGCCGGCGCGAGTTCGAGGACCGGTTTGAGGCCGAATGCGCGGTGATGCGCACTGAGCTCGCTTCCGTGGATTAGGACCGGTTCTGGGCGCCTTCGAAGCCTGCGGATATCGCCGGCCACTACGGGCTGGCCGTCCGTGGATGACTTCCCCTCGAGGTGCTCACCCCACCCACCACAGCGATGAAGGGCCCCGCCCATCCGGGTCCCTAGAACAGCGTGGGGTGCTGCGGGTCGATCCCGTGCACCAGCTCCCGCACCAGCTCCTCGTCCCACCCGTGGGTCTTGAGCGCATCGCGCAGTCGGCGGGAGCGGGCCGAGCGCTCGGCCCTCGACAGTCGCCGCCACTTCACCGCGTTGGGGGAGGGCATCCGCTTCTTCAACGCCCGGTCGGCCATGTTCTCCGAGGCAGTGCCCAGCAGCAGGTGCGTGGACGGCTCCAAAGAAGCCCGCACGCACAGCGGCACGTCGCACCAGTGCATCGCGATCGACCCCTCAATCGCCTCCAGCCCACCGTGGACAGTGGCCAGGGCGAAGCGGTGAGCGGCCACGGCCCGCTGACCGGCGGCGGTACCGATCCAGAACCGGCCGTAGCCGTCGTCGCTGATCGCCCCCAGCCACAACCAGCACGAGTCCTGCGCCGGCCCCTTGAGGACGTGGGTGTAGAACCGCTCAATGTCGGATGCCCGCACGGGCCACCTCCACCCGGTACACGAGCAGCAGCATGCCCGCGGTGATCAGCCTGGCGACCACCTCGGCGCGCCAGGTGAAGTCGAAGGCGACGGTGAGGCCCCACACGACCCACAGGTACGGGACCAGCGCCAAAGCCCCGGCCAGCTGGTGACGCAGCAGGGACGGCATCGGGACCAGGCGCAGGCACCAGTGCGCCACCCCGTGCCCGAAGCGGTACCAGAGCCGGACCCAGAACACGGGGTAGGGGATCAGCACGCGCAGCATCGACGTTCCTCACCAGCCGGCGAGGGGACCTGCACTGACCTCATGGAGTAGTCCTCCTCGACGATGATCGGCTGCGGGTGTAGGGGGTACACGCGATCACTCCATCATCCCCCTCAGCCAGTACTGCCATGCCTGCACACATCCCGCCCAAGGGCTTGTCAGCGGGGGCAGCGCTGGGATAGGAACACCGCATGGACAAGCCACAAGAGCTCGCCGAGGCCGAGACCTATCTCCTGCGCGTCCTGGAAAGCTCCACTCGGCTGCGAGGCCCAGCCGAGTACAACGTCACGGCCGCCGCCCAGGAGTGCCGCCAGGCCGCCGGCAGCTGGGACGTGCAGAGCTTGGGCCTGACCGCGGTCGAGGACATCCTGGCCCGTCACCCCGCCGCCGACTGAATCCGCGCACCGGCCACCTGCGGTGCCGGACGGTAGCCCCGGCACCCCGGTCCGTCGCTAAGAGCACGAACCGTCCACGCGACGCTGATCCCGCGCACAGGATGGCGTGGGCGCTGCACTGTGCAATGCACAGAGCGCCATGGCCAAAGTGCCGCACTCCAAGCGCAGACAGGCTCCAAAAGGACCGCCGAGAGGGGTCCACCCTCACCGGCCCCGGTTGCGTGTCGTAGTAGGGTAATAATACGACACGCCATCCTGACCGAGATGCCCCTCCCCTGGGTGCTGGCGGGGCTACCGTGGCCCCACCTGCGGTCGGCGTCCGTGGTCGACACCCGCCGACGGCAATGCTCGTCCGGAGCGGGACACCCGAGACGCCGAACACGACGAGACCCGGGTGTGGCGATCATCTTCGTCCGAAGGAGTGCTGCCCGTGGCCCTGCCCCCGACACCGACCGAGATCTCGCTGTCCGAAGCCGTGGAGCGCTATCTGGAGCTGTGTCGGCAGAAGGCGCTGATCCGGCGGCTGGCGCCGACGACCGTGCGCAACTACACCGCGGACCTGCGCCGCTTCCTCGAACTTCTCCCTGACGCTGAGGCGCACACGACCGAGTCGGTGACCGGGGTGCACGTCGACGAGGTGCTGCTGGCCTACGCCAACACCGCCGACCACCGCCGCGCACCCGCCCCCGGCGAGACCGCGCAGGACCCGCGGCGGCGGATGGCCGCCACCGATGCCGACGCCAAGGCGGCCGGCTCGACCTTGCGGATGCGCCGGTCCCTGTCGGGGTTTTTCACCTGGTGCGTGGATCAGGCGTGGGCGACCGTCTCCCCCATGCGTGCTTCCGAGATGGAGCCCCAGGGGGAGGGACGGTTGCGGGTGGAGCGCACCGCCCTGGACCTCGAGCAGGCCCAGGCCCTGCTCACCCACGGCCCCGGGGACGCGGCCACGAACCCCCATCACGACCGGGATGCCATCGCCTTGGCGCTGATGGGAGTGCTGGGTTTGCGCGCCGGGGAGATCGTCGCCCTGGACGTCGACCACTTCACCCGCGCCACTCCCAGCACCCCGGCGTCGCTGCAGATCTACGGCAAGGGCCGCACTTGGCGCACCGTCCCTCTCCCGCCGTGGCTGACGCAGCTGATAGCCGCCTACCGGGGGCGGCTGGGCGCGGGCGCTCCGCCGGCCCTGCTGCTCTCCCCTACGGGTAAGCGCCTGGCGGTGCGCGACATCGAGCGGTTGCTGGAGCGCGCCGTGAAGCGCACCCGGACGGCGGATCCGGCCCGCGCGAGGGCGGTGGTCCCGCACGGGTTGCGCCACACCGCCGCGACTCTGATGCTCGCCGAGGGCTGGGATGTGAAGGTCGTCGCCCAGCTGCTGGGCCACGCCACGGTGACGACCACCTCCCAGTACCTCGATGAGCTGCCCGGGGAGCTGTCCGTGGCGGTCAACGCCCATCCCCTGACCCCCGTCGCTTCCTAGGTGGGGACGTGTCAGGCCCCGCCCACGCTCGGCCCCTCTTGTCGGGGTGGGCGAGGGCTTGCGGTGATCCAGCGCCCGAGGAGTTTGCCGCTTAAGGGCAGCAGCACCCAGGTGAGTGCGGCCACCAGCAGCATCGCTATGAGAGCGGTACTCAATGGTTGCGGCCATCCGGCGCTGAGGCGCGGCACGACCGCGGACAGCAGCAGGATGGTGGGGTAGACGCAGGCGAACGTCACCACGGCTTGGCGCCACCTGATGGGCCGTCGGGGGTGCGGTCATGGGGTGCCGGCCCGTGGACGACGGGCGACACGGCTGGAGGAGGATGTGGCGGAAACCTAGCAGGCCGCCGGGGTGGCACCGTACGACCCCAGCGCGTCGGCAGGGTGAGATAGTGACGGCGACTCCAGTGTGACGATCGGACAAAGACATGGACCTCACCGTGCACCACCTGCGGTGCTTCCTGGCTGTGGCGGAGGAGCTGCACTTCGGCCGCGCCGCCGCGCGCTTGCACCTGAGCCCGTCCTCGTTGAGCGAGCAGGTCTCCGGGCTGGAGCGGCGGCTGTCCCGGTCCCTGTTCCGCCGTTCGTCGCGCCGTGTGGAACTCACCGAGGCCGGCCGGCTGTTGCTGCCGCTGGCGCAAGAGGCGGTGGCGGCCATGGACACCGTCCTGGCGTGGGCCACAGGCCCCAGAGCCTGAGCAGTGCTGCGGGTGGGGCTGATGGTCTCCAGCCCTGGATTCCGCCGGATCATGACCGTGGCGGCGCAGCAGATGCCGCAAGTGCAGTGGGAGATTCGGCAACTGGGGTTCCTGGGATGCTACGAGGCCCTGACCCGGGACGAGGTGGACTGCGCCTTCGTCGCCGAGATCGGTGCGGCCGAGGGCGTGGAGGCGCTGCCGCTGTGGGAGGAGGGCTGCGTGGCGGTCCTGTCCGAGCGCCACCGTCTCGCCGGCCGCGAGTCGGTGGCCCTGGCCGAGCTGGCCGATGAGACGTTCGTGGATGTGCAGGACGAGACCGCTTCGTCCCGGTGGCTGTCCGCAGTGGCCGCCCCGGAGGGGGCCGTGCCCAAGGTGCTGTCGGTGGCCCGTGGGTTTGAGGAGGTTCTGGAGCTGGTCGGGGCCGGGCTGGGGATCAATATCGCCGGTACTTCCGCCCCTGAGACCTACGCCCGTGAGGGCCTGCGCTTCGTCCCCGTCATCGACGCCCCTACGGCCACCACCTACCTGTGCCTGCGGCCCGGGCGGGGACCTTCGGCGCTGGAGGAGTTCGCCCGTCGGGCCGTGCGGGTCTCGCACTCCCGCCCCTGATCGTTCGGGGGCGCCGAACGCTCGTTCGGCATAACGCGCTGGTTCTCCCCGCAGGATCCGCCCAGGATGGAGGGCATGCTCCCCGATGCTTCTCCCTCCCGCGGGACCGTGCGGCTCGACCCCGGCGTCGTCTTCGCTCGGCGGCCCACCGGCGACCTGCTCTTGGACCTCTACCGTCCGGACGTCGCGGGCCCCGTGCCGGTGATCCTGTGGCTGCACGGGGGCGGGTGGTTCACCGGGGATCGGACACTGGCCCCGGGCCTCGCCCGCCACGCGGCCGCCACCGGGTGCGCCGTGGCGAGCATCGAGTACCGGCTCTCGGGACAGGCGCTGTTCCCGGCCCAACTGCACGACGTCCGCGCCGCGATCCGCTTCCTGCGCGCCTCCGCCGAACCGTTCGGCCTGGACCCGCGGGCGGTCGGGGTGTGGGGCGCCTCGGCCGGCGGGCACCTGGCGGCCCTGGCTGGGCTCACCGGGCACCTGGCGCGGTTGCCGGGCGAGGAGGACGAGGGCGACGCCTCCGTGCAGGCGGTCGCGGAGTCCTACGGCCCCGTGGACCTGGCCGCCGTGGTCGCCGAGGCTGAGGCCACGATCCCCGGGATGGACGGGGCGAACTCCCCGGAGGCCCGGCTGATCGGCGGCCACCCGGCCCAGAACGCCGAGGCTACCCGGCGGGCCAGTCCGCTGTCCTGGGTGAGCTCGGCGGCCCCGCCGTTCCAGATCTCCCACGGCACCGCCGACGTGCTCGTGTCGTACCGGCAGAGCGAACGGCTGCACGAGGCCTTGCTCGCCGCCGGCACGGCCAGCGAGCTCTACCTGCTCGAGGGCTACAAGCACGGGTTCCTCAACCCGGCCGGGCGCCTCGACGTGAAGCTGGCCCGGGTGATGGACGACGGGCGGCTGGCCGCCGAGGGTGTTGCCCCCGCCCGCCACCGCACCTCCTCCGACCCGGGAGTGGAGGAGGCGACGAGCTTCGGATTTGCCCACGTCGAGGCCTTCTTCCGCCACCACCTCTTCCCCGACCACGCTTCCCACCCCACGACAGGAGACACCCCGTGACCGCCATCGACCTGGAGACCGTGCACGGGCTGGCCCCCGTGATCAACACTCTGCCCGGCGAGCCCGTGCCCTACTACCTCGCCTCCGGGGAGGGGCTGCGCTTCGAGACCGACGGACAACTGTGGACGGTCATCGCCCGCGGCGCGGACACCGGCGGGCTCTTTGACGCCGCCTACGTGCTGGGCCCACGCGGCGCGCAGACCCCGTTTCACAGCCTGCCAGACCACCAGCGCTCCTGGTTCGTGGTCGAGGGCAGCGTGCAGTTCTGGCTGCCCGGCCAATCCCGCATCCTGGTCTCCGGCGACTCGGTCCACGTCCCGGCCGGCACCCCCGTGGCCTACCGGATGCTCTCCCACATGACGCGGATGCTGTTCTTCTCCGCCCCCTCCGGGGCCCTGGACGCCCTGACCGGCTCGGACGCGGCGGTGGAGCGCCACGTCTATTCCGCTGCCGGCACCGGCCCCGAACAGCTGCTCCTGCCGCACGGGGCCCTGGTCCACGACCTGCCTCGGGTCCCCGCCCAGGACGTGTGGGACGAGACCCTGCCGGGAGGGGAGGAGGCCTACTTCCTGCGCTCCCGCACCGGGGACCGCCTGGGGTGGCCCGACGCGGTCAACGCCTACGCCGCCCGCGGCCGCAACACCGGCGGCCGCTACTTCGCCGTCGACACCCTCGCCGCCCCGCAGCCCTACATCATCCGCCACTTCCACCGCCAGCACACGGAGAACTTCCTGTGCCTGTCCGGGCGGATCTGGATCTGGGTCAACGGCCAGGAGCTGCTGCTGACCCCCGGGGACTTCCTGCACGCCCCGGCCGGGACCGTGCACAGCTTCGCGATCGCCGCCCACAACACCCGGATGCTGGGGCTGCTCACCTCCGACATCTTCGAGCCGTTCTTCGACGTCACCGGCGTGGCCACCGACGACCTCGTCCACACCGAGGGCCTGATCGACCCCTCGATCGTCATGGGCGGCATGCAGGCCAACCCCGACCTCGACGTCGTCGTGGTGGGCGGCCCGCCCCGACGCACTCGGGCGGCGGACCTGTAAGCCGCAGCAACGGGATCCTCCACCGGCCGCCCTGGCCCGTGACTTCCTTACCGGCCGCCCTGGCGACGCTCACGACGGCGACGGGGTGGGGGCTTTATGGTTCACACCAACGGCGTCATCGCGCTTCCACATCCCCTGTCCTGCCGAGCAGGACAGGGGATGTCTCATCCCATGGTCCAAGAGTCGTCGTCAACTGGCACAGGCGGCAGGCCTGAATCCAGGGTGGCGCCTGCCAGGTGCTGTCCGGTGACAGCGACGCCGTCGCCTGGACCACCGGTCTGCCTGGACAGGACCTCATAGCGCGTCGACGCCGGCATGACCCGCAGCTTCGCGGCCGGTGCGAGGGAAAGCGTCGGAGGACAGTCGAAGTGCCCGCCGTCTGGTGCAGGCGGGCCCTTCGACTGTCCCTCGCATTGGGCACCGTCCTCAGTGGTCGCCTCCACCCGGCAGGGCGGTGGGTCGACTCATCCGGCGACCGTGGCCTCTCGCCGGCGATACGCTCCTGGGGTGGAACTTCGCGGCACGCGCCGCCCTGCCGCCCGGTGCAGGGCTCCCAGTGCGGCGGCTGGGGCGTCCCCGCGCCAGGCCACGTGCTGGTCGGGGCGCACCAGCACCGTCGAGGCGCCCCACAGCTCGCGCGCCGGCAGGTCGCCGTCGACGTCGGCGACGACCTGCACGACCACGGGGATACCGGCGGCACGGGCCTGGGCGGCGGCCTCGTCCCACGGCTTCACCGCGGCGTGCGGGGCTGTGCCGTCGACCAGGAGCGTGAAGCCCTCGCCCAGGAGGTCGTAGACGGAGCGTCCATCGGCCAGCCACGCGTGGGGTAGCAGGCAGCCCGGGGAGGCGGAGGGGACGTAGCGCACGGGGTCCTCCGGCGGCGGCTGGGTTCCGTCGGGGCTGTTGAGGGAGGACCCGGCGTAGCAGGCGCCCAGCACCAGGCCCAGGGAGAGGAACTCGCTCTCCTTCACCGCCAGGGCCTCATGCGCGCGGGCACGGGCGGCCTCTCCCTCGGGGCCGTCCTCGTTGAGGTGGGTGTCGACGAAGTCGTAGGCCAGGGCCTTGCCGTTGGCGGCGGCCTCCCGGATCATCCGCTGGGCGACCGGGCGCCGCTCCTGCTCGTAGCTAGCGAGCAGCCCCGGCCCGCCCCAGCCGTGCTGGACGGCGGCCAGCTTCCAGGCGAGGTTGACCGCGTCGGCCACGCAGGTGTTGAAGCCGTGGCCGCCCCAGGGCGGGTTGAGGTGCGCGGCGTCGCCGACGAGCAGGATGCCGTCCCGGCCGTAAGAGGGGGCCAGCAGCATGCGCGCGGTCCAGGGGTCGGTCTCGATGATCTCCATCGTGAAGTCGGCGCCGACGAGGTCCTTGACCAGTTTCTCGGCCTCCTCGGGGGTCCGCTCTCCGTCCACCCCTTGCAGGATGGTCCACCAGGTGTCCTGCAGGTCCATCCGCCCGATCATGCCCGCGGCCTTCTGCCCCACGACCCAGTACTGCACGGCCGGGTCCAGGGCCACCTTCGCCGCGAGGTCTGGGGAGCGGAAGACGACGTTGAGGTTGGACCGGGCCGCCGACCCGCCCTCCAGCCGGATGCCGAGGGAGCGGCGCACCGCCGAGGACCCCCCGTCGGCGCCCACGAGGTATCCGCAGGCGATCTCGCGGAGGCCCCCTGAGGCGTCCGTGACCTCGGCCACGGCACGCACGTCGCCGCCGTCCGGCACCGCCCGGGCCTGATGCACCGTGAGACCGGTGTACAAGGCCGCGCGGGTGGAGCGCGCGACGGCCGCGCGCAGGACCTCCTCGACCACGGGCTGGGGCACCTGTTGCCCGCACTCGGGCTGCAGATCCCAGCGGCCGGCGTGCAGCTGGAAGGCGTGGCGGAACCGGCGCAGCTCGTGGCCAACCAGGCTCGTGCAGAAGGCCACGTCCTCGGACCAGGACACCGGCAGGGCGGCGGCCGCCCGCAGCTCCTCGGCCAGGCCCAGGCGGCGCAGCAGGGTCATGGTGCGGGCGTTGGTGGTCTTGGCCCGCGGGCGGTGGTGGTCCACCTCCGCCCGTGGCTCCACGACCACGCTCGGCACGCCGAGCCGGTCCAGTTCCAGGGCGAGTACTAGGCCGCTGGGCCCGCCCCCGGCGATGAGCACCGCCGCCTCGGCGGGGAGATCCTGGGTCGTGGCATGGGTCATGAGCGTCATCGTGCCGGAACCTCCTGGGGAAGCGCCACGGAAGTCGGTACGCGGCGCTGGTCGGGACTGTGGCGGGGCAGCAGCAGCGCGGTCGCCGCACCGAGCACCGCGGGGACGGCGAAGGCCAGGGCGGCGAACTGCAGGCCGCTGCCCACGGTGATCGCCCAGGCGCCGTAGGAGGGACCGATGATGGCGCCAATCCGGCCCACGGCCAGGGCCCAGCCCAGGCCGGTGGCGCGCACCGCCGGCGGGTAGTACTGGGCGACGTGGTCGTTGATCATGTTCTGCGTGCCCATGCCGCCGAAGCCGGCCACCAGGATCGCCGCCGTGAGTACCGCGGGCGAGGACGACTGGGAGGCGACCAGCAGGGCGAGGGCGGCGGAGACGAAGCCGATGACGACCATGACCTTCGGGGCCGTGCGCTGGACGATGACCGCGGCTACGACGGTCCCGACGAGGGCGCCGACCGAGTAGATCAGCAGGAAGGAGATCGCCGAGCCGGTCGCGAAACCGGCCTGCTTCATGATCTGCGGCAGCCAGGTGGTCAGGCCGAACATGGACAGCAGGCTCAGCAGGCACATCACCCACATGCCCGCCGTGGGCGCCCGGTTGCCACCGCGGAACAGCGCGCCCACGGAACCCCGGGACGTCGCCGGCACCGCGGCGCCCTCCGCGGGGACCGCCAGCCCGTAGCGGTGGGCGACCGCGGCCGCGTCCGCGGGCCGGCCGGCGGCGCGCAGGTAGGCCGGGGACTCCGGCAGCAGGCGCAGGGCGAAGGGGATCAGCAGCAGGGAGGCCGCGCCGATGGCGTAGACGGGGCGCACACCGTGGGGCTGGACCAGGTTCAGCGCGGCGGTGGCGGCCAGCAGCGTCCCGATCGCCGGGCCGGTCAGCACCAGGCCCAGGACGATGGACTTCCGCCGGGGGTCGGCGAACTCGTTGGTCATGGCCACTGCCGTGGGCAGCAGTCCGCCCACACCCGCACAGGCGAGGAAGCGCAGGGCCGCGAAGACGGCGAAGTTCGGCGCGAAGGCGCAGGCCAGCATGGCCACGGAGAACAGGGTGAGCGAGCCGATCAGCAGGCGCCGCCGTCCGAGCCGGTCGGTGAGGGTGCCGGCGACGAGGGAACCGAGCAGCATGCCGAACAGCGCCAGGCTGCCCACCGCCCCGGCCGTCGCCGGGGTCACGTTCCAGGGCGCCTTACCGATGAAGCCCGGCAGGGTCGCGCCGTAGACGTAGAGGTCGTAGCCGTCGGCCAGCAAGCCCAGCCAGCAGATCACGAAGACCCCGATCGGGGACTTCGTGGTGGGTGAGGTCGTCATCTGTGATTCCTCGTCTCGGTCGGGAGCGTCATCGGCTCCGAGTGGAGGCGGCAGGTGCAGGAAGGACGCCTGTCCTGGTGCCGCTTCGTGAGTGGGCGGCAGAGCGGGAATTGCCTTTGAAGCCCTGCCGGATGGTGACCGGCCGCGCATCACCGTTGATCACCAGCGATCAGCAGGACTCCCCGGCCAGGAGCTGGGCTCCTCGAGCCCCGAACCCCCGCAAAGGACGCCCTATGTGATGCACGCCATAGCGACGAGTATGGCACGAAAGGTTCGAACCTTTTAGGGGTTTCTATAACTTTTTTCGACTCCGACCGGCAATGTCGTGCTACCGCCCCCCTGCTCCCCCGGCGACCCAGAGTTGGCGTTACCGGGATGGATGAAAGGGGAGTCACGAGGCCTCTTTTGAAGGCACACGCTTGCCGACACGCCACCCAGCCCGCGCAGAACCCGTTTCGAGGGAGCGAGGGCGCCGACACCACTCAGGACGTGACTGAACCTGACGTGCGGCAGCTACCGCATCAACCGAGGACTGCCCGCTCCGGCCAGCAGCTTCCTCGGCGGGGAACTCGCGTGGCCCACACTAGACATGGCAAGAAGGCCACCCGGCCTTATCGCCCTGCGCGGTAGCCGACGACCGGGACATGCCCCGAAGGGCCACTGGTGCGTGAACGCCGTGATGGTGTCGAAGCCTCAACGGTGTCGCAGGGACGGGTGCTCCGAGCGAAGGCGTCCGGCAGCGCGTAGTTCGCACAGTTCAGGTCAAGCCTGCTGGATCGGTCGGACGCTCCAGCCCGTCGCTCCGGGCGCATGGGCGCTGCCCGTCATGATGATCGACCCTCCCCCAAGCAGCATGACTATGGACGCTGGCCAGAATCCGGTCGCGTTGCCTAGGGGTGCTGGGCTCGGGTGGAGCGGCGGGGCCACCGGCCCCTGATGATCTTGGCGCGATGCTCCCGCCCCGCCCCGGCCTGGGCGGTGCGGGCGGCCCAGAACGCCTCCCCGGACCATTCGAAGACTGGCTTCTGCTTGGTGAGGAAGGCCTGCTGGCCGATCCGGGCGTCGGGGCCCTCGACCACCTGGTGGAACAGGGCCTCGGAGACCTCGTCCGCCCCGAAGGCGGGGGCCTCCCCCTCCCCCTGGGCCGCCAGTCGGATCAGGTGCTTGTGCGCCTGCACGCTCAGCTGCGACCGCTGGGCCAGGCCGGTGACGACCTCCCCCAGCGCCGCCTCGAACTCCGCTTCCGCCACCACCCGGGTGAGCATGCCCCAGGCCTCGGCCTCGGCGGCGGTGACCGTGTCCCCGGTGAGCAGCAGGTGGGAGGCCACCCCGGGACCGACCAGCCGGACCAGGTTCTGGACCCCGGAGGCGGGGAAGACGATCCCGATCCTCGACGGGGTCAGCCCGATGCGCAGCGAGGCGGCGGCGATGCGCAGGTCGCAGGCGGCGGCCAGCATCCAGGCCCCGCCCATGCAGTACCCCTGAAGGGCCGCAACGGTGGGCTTGTGCACCCCTGCCAGGGCGGCCTCGGCCTCGGTGAGCAGCCCGCCGCGGGGCAGCCCGGTGCCGGGCTCGCCCAGGCAGTCGAAGACCTCTCCGATGTCGGCCCCGGCCGAGAACACGCCCCCGGCCCCGCGGATCCCGATCACGCGCACGGACGGGTCGGCGTCGAGCTCCCCCAGCAGCTCGGGCAGGGCGGCCCACATGGCCGGGGACAGGGCGTTGCGCCGCTCCGGGCGGTCGATGACCACCCAGGCCACGAGCCCCTCGTGGTGGACGGCAAGGGTGCCGGTGGACATCTCGGGAATCGGCTCGGCAGTCATCGGGTACCTCCGGTGGTCAGGGCGTGGGCTCGGGGGTGAAAGCCATCCCCGGGCGGATGTGGTCGCCGACAAGGCCTGCTCATCGATCCGGGCCGGCCAGCAGGAAATCCCGGCGGCCCGGATGGGATCCATCCCCTCAGTGCTCAGGGCCGGCAAGTCCTCCGGCCATATCGGCCAAGAGGCCAGGGGCACTTATCGCAGAGCCCTCTCGACGGCCTGCTCGGAGGCGGCGTGGCGGGCGTCATTGCCGACGACGGTGTTGCGCAGCACCCCCAGCCGCTCGACCTCGACCTCGACGACGTCGCCCGGGCCCAGCAGCCACTGCGGGTCGCGGGCATAACCCACTCCGGAGGGGGTGCCGGTGGCCAGCAGGTCCCCCGGGCGCAGGGTGAAGGTCCGGGAGATGTGGGCCAGGGTGTCCCCGACCGTGTAGACCATCTCCTCGGTACTGCCGTCCTGGACGACTTCACCGTTGACCCGGGTGACCACGCGCAGCCCCTCGCGCAGGTCCCCCACCTCGCCGGCCGGCACCATCGGGCCCAGTGGCCCGGAGCGGTCACCGTTCTTGCCCAGGATCCACTGGGAGGTGAGCTTCTGGGCCCGGCGGGCGGTGAGATCGTTGAACGTCGAGTACCCCACCACGGCGGCCAGGGCCTCCTCCGGGGTGGCGTCCACCAGGGTCCCCCCGACCCAGGCGACGATCTCGCCCTCCCAGTCCAGGCCGTCCTCGCCGGCAGGCACGGGCACCTCGGCCCCGCCGACGGTCAGCGACTGCGTCCAGCGGGCGAACAGGGTCGGGTGCTCGGGCAGCTCCTGCTCGCGGTAGGAGCCCTCGGCGACGTGCTTGAGGTAGTTCAGCCCGATGCAGACCACCCGCGCCCCGGGCAGGACCGGGGGCACGAACTCCACCTGGGCAGCATCGACACGCTCACCGGTCGCGGGGGCCGACAGGTGGGCCGCAGGGTCGAGCCAGAACTCCTCCAGACCGGCCACCACCGTGACCTGCGCTCCGTCCTCGGACAGGGCGGCGACTTCCACAGGTCCTTCGTCGCGGCGGATGCCGACGATCCTCATGTGCTGCTCCTCCCGGCGGCCGGAGTGCTCCGGCGTTCCATAAACTACTAAAACATTCACACCTTTTGTGTTTGAATAGGAGCATGACACAGATCACCGGGGCGGTACAGCCCCCCGATCGAGGTTCCGGGACGGCGGCGACCGTGCCCTCGGCCCCCGAAGCGCTGAAGCTGGACGGTCCGCGATCGCGCTCCGAACAGCTCGCCGCGGCCATCGACCAGCGGATCCGCGACCAGCAGCTGCAGCCCGGCGATGTCGTGGGAACCCTGCAGTCCCTGCGGGACGAGACCGGCTACGCCCGCTCCACCGTCAGCGAGGCGGTGCGGCTGCTGCGCGAACGGGGGATCCTGGAGATCCGCCCGGGCCGCAGCGGAGGGCTCTTCGTCGCCCAGCCCACCCCCGTAGTGCGGCTGCGCCACACGCTGCTCACCGTCCACGAACAGCCCTCCACGGTGCTGGACGCCATCGAGCTGCGGGACCACCTCGAAGAGCTCATCGACATCGGGGCCGCCCGCTGCCGCACTGCCGCCGACGTCGCCGACCTGCGCTGGCTGCTCGCGCAGATGGAGGCCGCCGGGGACTGGGACGGATTCATGCGCGCCAACTGGGCCCTGCACGCCCGGATCGCCGAGATCACCCCCAACGCCATGGCCCGGGCCGTCTACACCGGCACCCTGGGCTACCTCTCCTCCACCGCGTCCTCCCGCTTCGACGCCGAGGACCCGGCCGCGGCCGCCTACCGCGCCGAGCGGCACCGGGTCCACGCAGCACTCGTGGACGCGATCGAGGCCGGGAACGTCGAGGCCGTACGCGCGGCCGTGGCCGCCCACAACACCACTCACTGACCCACCCACGCATTCGACCAGCACACGTCGTCCGACCAGCACGAGGGAGTGCCGCCATGACCGACGCCCAGCCCACCCGTGACACCACTGTCGAGACCACTGCCGAGTTCCGCCGGTACCTCTACCCCGCCGACCACCCGAGGATCACCGAGGTGCAGGGTCTGGACGCCTACGCCTACCGCGAGGCCGCCCGCCAGCCGGGCACCTTCACCGGGGAGCTGGTGAAGGGATGGACCCCGCTGTACCTGAACGAGTTCCGCGGGGTGACCGAGGACGGCACGCTGCGGGAGGGGCTGTATCCGCTGGAGCCGGCCCGCCCCAGGGAGGAGGCCCCGGTGGCAGCCATGGTGGCGGCGGCCGAGGCGCTGCTGGCGGCGGTGTCCGAGGCGGATCGGGAAAAGCTCACCTACCCGGTGGACGCCGTTCAGTGGCAGACCTGGGCGAACCCGGAGTTCATGCAGTTCGACACCGGGCTGCGCCTGGATTTCCAGCCCACCCCCGTCCGGGCCAAGGCCCTGGCCCTGGTGGAGGCCTCGCTGAGCCCGGAGGGGTTCCGGCTGGCCCACGACATGATGCTCATCAACGGCTTCCTGGGGGAGGTCGTGGGCCTGGAGAGCGTGCTCAACGAGTTCAGCTACCACATCGCCCTCTACGGCACCCCGCACCCCACCGCCCCGTGGGGGTGGCAGCTGTTCGGCCACCACTGCGCGGTGAACTGCCTGGTGGTCGAGGGCCGCATGAGCCTCGGGCCCGTGTTCTTCGGCGCCGAGCCCAACGAGATCGACGCCGGCCCGCACGCCGGCACCACCGCCTTCGGCGACCGGATCCGCCTGGGCGCCGAGCTCATGGCCGCCCTGCCCGCCGAGCAGCGGGCCGCGGCGACCGTCTACGAGCAGATGGTGGATCCGGCCATGCCGGAGGGCCGGGTGCACCCGGGCGACGAGCGGCACCTCGCGGGGGCGTTCCAGGACAACCGGGTGATCCCGTTCGAGGGGATCCGGGTCGGGCAGATGCCGGCGGACGCGCAGCAGCTGGTGCTGGCGATCGTCGAGCAGTTCGTGCTCCCCCTCCCCGCAGGCCCGCGGGCGGCCCGGCTGCGGGAGGTCGCCGAGCACCTGGACGAGACGTGGTTCTGCTGGATCGGCGGCCACGAACCCGGGGACGTCTTCTACTACCGCATCCAGTCCCCGGTGGTGATCGCGGAGCTGGACCACCACTGCGGGGTGTTCCTCGACTACGACACCCCCAAGCACTTCCACGTCCACACCGTGCTGCGCACCCCGCACGGCAACGACTACGGCCGTGCCTGGGTCCGCCTGTGGCAGGCCGCCCAGGCAAAAAGCTCCCGGTAAGCAGTGCCGTAACGGGCCTTGGTGCGACATAGCCCCTTTGTCGCGCAGAAATTCCCCACCTCAACCCCATGGCGCGCGTAGTCCGCACCGTATGAACGCTCAGACCTGACAGGCAGCAACTCCCGGATCCGCCAGTAGAGGGCGGCCCATGACATGCCGAGGTCGCGGGCGACCTGGGTGGCCTACTCCCTGGCGTCGATCAGCCGTAGGGCGTTGCGTATTTGGGAGTCGGTGAAGGCCTGGCACCGCCCGTCGAGGTCTTCGCCAGCGGCCCGGCGGTCGGCCACCGAGTCGGTGATGCGTTCGTGTGTGTTCTCCAGTTCCATCTGCGCCAGGGCGGCCATAACCGTGAATACCATCGAGGCCATCGAAGTGTGGGTGTCCACGTCTCCCCCACCGATGTTCAGCCCCTGCAACCCGGCACCAATCCCCCGCAACGCCTCGGCGAAGGCGAGCATGGGTTGCATCGACCGACGATGCCCGCACAGGAATCCCCACTGCAACGCCGCGGACCCACCAGTTACCCGAGGTCTCAGCAGTCCCGCGCGTCGTGTCGATACACTCTGGGTTTCCCGTGCCGGCTCCTCGCGCACGGTCACCCGTTTTTCAAGAGGACCCGCAACATCATGGCCACCGATTACGATGCCCCGCGCACCCGGGACGAGGACGAGCCGGCCAACGAGTCCCTGGAAGCCCTCCAGGCCCGCACCAGCGCCACCACCCAGGCCCCGGCCATTGATTTGGAGGACGTCGACACTGCCGAAGGCATCGACCTGCCCGGGGCGGACCTCTCGCATGAGGAGCTCACCGTTCAGGTGGTCCCGGAGCAGGCCGATGAGTTCACCTGCGCCTCTTGCTTCCTGGTCCGCCACCGCTCCCAATTGGCCCTCAGCAGCGCCGGCGCCCGGTACTGCACCGACTGTGAGGGCTGAACCCCTGGATCGTCTGGTGGCACTAACTCAGGCTTCCGGGCGCACGATGCGTCCCGGGTATGAGCTGTTGTCCGCCCCCGCCATCAGGGGGTACGTGTTCACTGCGGCCGGGCGTCAACGCCGCAACACGGTCTGATGATTGAGCTTGCCGGTGGAGGCGATGGGGCCATAGCGGAACAATTTCGCAGCCGCCCGAACTGACATCCCTAGTTCCTCAAGGGAGTGAGGTCGCCGGCATTACCGGGATGGCTGGGGAACCGGCGTCAATGACCGATCGACGCTTCCCGTGCGTGCTCTTTCGGTGAGCTGTGGAGTCGGCTGGGGGTTCGCCGCGGGCAGGCGCAGGAGACTGTCCGCTTCGCTGCGTTGTTCGGCGTGGTGGGTCACGAGCACGACGATGCGATCAGACAGGGCCGCCCGCAGGTCTGCCATGAGGGAGTCGGCGGCGGGGGCGTCGAGGTGGGAGGTCGGTTCGTCGAGGAGCATGACGTCGGCGCGGGTGAGCAGCGCCCGAGCGACGGCGAGGCGTTGGCGCTGGCCTCCGGAGAGGTTCGCCCCTCCGGGGCCGATCGGTGTGTCCAGGCCTTGGGGCAGTCCGTCCATGAGGCAGCCCAGGCCCACGCGGGTGAGGACCTCGTGCATCTCCTCCTCTGTGGGCCGGTCGCCCCGGTCCCGGGCGAGCAGGAGGTTGCCACGGATGGTGGAGTCGAACAGGTGCGCCTCCTGGGGGCACCAGGCGAAGCACTGTCGCAGCCGTGCGGTGTCGAAGGCGGTGCTGTCGTAGCCGTTGACCTGCCACGAGCCCTCCGTGACCGATAGGTGGCTGAGGAGGGTGGCCAGCAAGGTGGATTTGCCCGCCCCGGAAGGGCCCTCGACGATGAGCCATTGGCCGCGGCGTACGGTGGCGTTGAGGTGGCGGAATGCCGGTGCCGGCGCCCCGGGCCAGGTGACGGCCAGGTCGGCCAGCGTCAGCTCGTGGATCCCGGTTGGGGCCGGTCCAGTGGCGAGCCGTGGCGCCTCGTAGCGGGGGGCTGCGGAGGTGACAGCTTGGATCTTGCGCAGCGACTCGGCCAGCGCGGCCCACTGCTGCACCGCATCGACCGCGCCGAGCAGGGGGTCGATGAGACCCAGGGGCAGCAGCACGAGTGCAGCGGCGACCGGCGGGGAGATCGTGCCCCCGGCCACGGGGTCTGCGGTGGCTGCCAGCATGAGCACGGACGAGAGCGAGCAGGCCAGCACGACGATGCCCTCGCCCAGGCCTCGCGCCCAGGCGCTGGACCCGGTGGCGGTGTCGGCTAGTTGCTCGAGGTCATCGAGGCGGGTGAGCATCTCCTGGGCTCTCCCGTTGGCCCGCAGCTCACCCGACGCGGCGACCATTGCGGCGAACTGGCGGAGCAGGTGGGAGCGCACCACGGTGAGGTGACGGGCCGCCGAGCGGTCGGTGAGCAGCGCCACCACCGGGCCGATGAGCAGGCCACCGACCACGGCGACCAGCAACACGGGGACGGCACCGGGGCACAGGGCCGCGACGGCGACGAGGGCCCCCAGGGCGGTGCCTGCCCCGACCAGGGGCGGCAGCAGGATCCGGGGCGTCAGGTCGCGCACCCGGTCGGCGGCGGCGACCAGGTGATCCAGCGCCGCGCCGCCGGTGGCCAGAGCGCGCGAGGCCAGGCCGCGGGCGGCCAGCCCGGCCCACACCCGGGTCCTGAGGCTGGTGGTGGCGGACAGGACGGCATCGTGGGTGGCTAGCCGCTCGGCGTAGCGCAGCACGGAGCGGCCGATGCCGAAGAAGCGGACTCCGACGATGGCGACCATCAAATACATGATTCCGGGCTGCTCGGCGGCGCGCACGATCAGCCAGCCCGACAGCGCGGTGAGGGCGGCGGCGAATAGGGCCGATGCGGTCCCCAGGGCCGCCGCCCCGAGCATGCGCCAGCGGGTGGGGGCCAGGAAGGTGGCCAGTTCCCGCAAGGCGGCTCCACGCTCGGATGCGCCGTCTTGGAGTTGGTAGGCGTCCGGTTCGGCGGTCGTGGCGGTGAGGTCCGCCCCGTAGGACTCCGCTGGGGCGGGGCGAGCCGGTGTCGCGCTGCCGTTTCGCGGGGTGGCCGAGGCGCCCAGCAGCAGTTGCTGGTCCGCCAGGGCGGTGACGTTCGTTTCGTGGGAGGCCACCACGACGGTGACCTGGCCTTTCAGGGATTTGATCAGGGATTCGACCAGGTGGGCATTGCCGGGATCGAGATGGGCCGTGGGCTCGTCCAGGATCAGCAGCCGGGCCCCGGCGGCCACCCGGGTCAGCCCGCGGGCCAGGCCCAGTCGGCGCAGCTCGCCGGGGCTGAGCTGGTTCGGGTCCGCGTGGACCACCTCGGCGAGCCCAACCCGCGTGAGGGCCCGGTGAGCGGAGGCCGTGTCAGCAGCGTAGAGCTGGACCTCGTCGAGGACTGTGGTCCCGACGGTGTGGATGTGCTGGGGGACCCACACGACGGCGTCGGGGTCGATGCCGGTGACGCTGCCCTGCTGGGCTTCGACGGTGCCGGCGAGGACACCGAGGAGGGTGGATTTGCCGCTGCCGCTGGGGCCTTCGACGCTCGTGACGGATCCGCCGGGGAGTTCGGCGTCGACGGCTGGCAGGGCCGGGGTGGGCCGATGGGGATAGTGGACCGTCACGCCGTGCAGGCGCACCGTGGGTGCATCCAGCGCGTCGGTGTCCGCTGCTGGCTTCGCCGGTGAGCGGATGTCGGCGGGCAGGTGTTCGGCGACGATCTCCTCCGAGCGGCGCAGGGCTGCCATGCCGTCCTGGGAGGCGTGGAAGGCAGCACCCAGCTCCCGGAAGGGCGCGAAGCACTCCGGGGCGAGGATGAGCGCGACGAGCCCCACCAGCAGGTCGAGGTCACCGTGGACGAGGCGCACCCCGACGAACACGGCCACCACGGCGACCGAGAGCGTGGCGATCAGCTCGAGCACCAGTGCGGAGAGGAAGGCGGTGCGCAGGGTCACCATGGTTGTGCGCCGGTGGTCTTCGGAGATCTGGTGCAGCGCTGCGGTCTGCTCCTCGCTCCGCCCCAGGCCTACGAGGACGGGCAGGCCGCGGGCGAGTTCGACCAGGTGGTGGGAGAGCCGTTGGAGGGCGGCGGAGGACTCCTCGGTCTTGTCCTGGGTGTGCAGGCCCACCAGGGCCATGAAGAGCGGGACCAGGGGCACGGTGAGCACGATGATGAGGGCGCTGACCCAGTCGGCGGCCAGGATCCGCACCCCGATCAGCAGGGGCACCGTGGCGGTGGTGACGGCCGTGGGCAGGACCCGGGCGTAGTAGTCATCCAGGGCGTCGAGGCCGATGGTGCCCACGGTGGTCGTGGCCCCGACGTCGTGGCCCCCACCGGCCAGGAGGCGGGTGGCGAGTCCTCGGCGCAGTCCCCGTTTCGCACGCCCCGCCGCCCGGGCGGCGACGACCTGGGTGCCCCAGGTGGTTCCGGCCCGCAGGAGCCCGGCACCGGCCCCGAGCAGGAGGACCGCCTGCCAGGCCGACGGGTCGTCGTTGACGACTCCGACGATGCCGCGGGCCAGTGCTTCGGCCAGGCCGATCAGCGCGAGGGCCTTGAGCGCCCCCAGTAGGCCGAGCATGAGGAGGGCGGTGGTGCCGCCTGGGCCCAGTGGTGGACGCCTCATGCCCGATGCATGCCGGTGCCGTCGGAGCCGTCGGAGCGGTCGGTGCGGTGGTGGCCCGAGCGGATGGCCGTGCCCGCCACCGCCGGGACCACAGCGTGGGGGGCGGGCAGGTGGCCGGTGCTCAGGCGCCGGCGGAACACCCAGTAGCTCCAGCCCTGGTACAGCAGCACAAGTGGCAGTCCGATGCCGGCGACGACCGTCATGACGCCCAGGGTGTAGTCGCTGTTGGACGCGTTGGCCACCGTCAGGTCATGAGCCGCGTCCACGGTAGAGGGCAGGACCACGGGGTAGGCGTTGGCGAAGATCGAGGCCACCCCGCAGATCAGGAAGACGGCGGAGGAGGCGAAGGCACGCCCCTCATGGCCCACCCGCGCACTGGTCCACCCGAACAGGGCCGCCACCACGGCAGCACCGAGCAAGACCGACGTCCAGGTCTTGCCGTTGAGCATCTGCACGGCCACGACCCAGCCCACCAGCGGCAGGAGCGCGGCCAGGCCGACGCGCACGAGGAAACGGCGGGCACGCACCCGTACCGGGCCTTCGGTCTTCAGCCCCAGGAAGGCCGCGGCGTGGACGAGGCAGAATCCGACCAGCGCCAGCCCGCCCAGCACTGCGTAGGGGGTGAACCAGGCGAAGGCCCCGCCGACTCGGTCGCCGTTGGCGTTGATCGGCAGTCCCGTGGTGGTCAGGGCCAGGGCGGCTCCGAGGCCGAAGGCGGCCAGGAAGGAGCCGGTGCCCAGGGCCCGGTCGGCCCAGCGCCGCCACCGGTCGCTGTGGGCCTTGCCCCGATATTCGATGGACACGGCCCGGAAGATCAGCCCTACGAGCACGAACACGAAGGGGAGGTACAGGGCGGAGAGCAGTGAGGCGTACCAGTCGGGGAAGGCGGCGAAGAGCCCGGCGGCGGCGGTGATCAGCCACACCTCGTTGCCGTCCCACACGGGGCCGATGGTGTTGAGCATTTGGCGGCGCTCACGCTCGTCGCGGGTGCTGGTGAGCATGAGCATCCCCACGCCCAGGTCGAAGCCGTCCAGGACGATGAACCCGGTCCATAGCACCGCGATGGCGATGAACCAGAGGGTGGGTAGCAGTTCCATGTCAAAGGCCGTTCTGTGATCGTCGGGCTCAGGCGGCGAAAGCGAGCACGTCCTCGCGCCCGTCCGCCATCGCCGTCGTGAAGGTGGTCGGGCTCAGTAGGCGAAGGCGAGCACGTCGTCGCGCCGGCCGGCCGTGTCGTCGGGGTGGTCAAGATCGTCGTGGCGGTGGGCGAGCTCGGGCATGGCCGAGGCGACCCCGCCGCGCACGTAGCGCACCAGCAGTTTCACCTCCACGACCAGCAGCACCGCGTAGATCAGCCCGAGGGTGATGAGGGAGAAGACGATCTCTCCCCCGCTGACCCCCGGGGAGACGGCCGCGGCGGTGAACATGAACACGCCGTCCACCCCGCTGGGGTTCGGGTTCGGCGCCACCACGAAGGGTTGGCGGCCCATCTCGGTGAACACCCACCCGGCGATGTTGGCCCCGAACGGGGCCAGGATGGACGCCACCGCCACCCACATCAGGGGCTTCGAGGCCGGGACGGTGCCCTTCCGGCTCACCCAGAGGGTGAGGGCGGCGAAGCCGGCGGCGAGGACTCCGAAGCCGATCATCAGGCGGAAGCCCCAGTAGGTGACCTCCATCAGGGGCAGGTAGTCGATCTCCTGCCCGGTCCGCCCCCCGTACATCGGGTCGTCGGGCAGGTGCGTGCCGTAGGCGGCCTCGTACTCGGGAATCAGGGTGTTCACACCCTTGACCTCGGTGTCGAAGTCCCCGTGAGCCAGGAACGACAGCAGCCCCGGGATCTCGATGACGTTGACCACCTCATCACAGGTCTGGGCGCCGAGTGGGCCGATGGCCAGGATCGAGAACCCGGTGCCGTCGTGGCAGGCGGCCTCGGCGGCGGCCATCTTCAGCGGTTGCTGCTCGAACATCAGCTTGCCCTGCAGATCCCCCGTGGCAGCCACGGCCCCAAACCCGACCATCGCCACCACCGCCCCGATGCGCAGGCTCGACAGCCACACCCCGTGGTCGGTGCGGTCCCGCCCCGGGACATCGGGGTGTTCCCCGACGGCCACGGCCCCGGCGGCGTCGACGGTGTCGATGCCGTCCCGGCGGCGCTGCCACAGCTGGTACCAGGCGATCCCCACCAAAAACGCTGCACCCACCGCCACCGCCCCGGCCAGGGTATGGGCGTAGGCCACCAGGGCCGTGTTGTTGGTCAGCACCGCCCACACGTCGTTCATCACCGGACGGCCGTCCACCATCTCCACCCCTACGGGGTGCTGCATCCAGGAGTTGGCGACGATGATGAAGAACGCTGAGACCACCGAGCCGAGCACCGCGATCCACAGCGAGGCCAGGTGCACCTTCTTGGGCAGCCGGTCCCAGCCGAAGATCCACAGCCCCAGGAAGGTCGACTCGAAGAAGAAGGCCAGCAACCCCTCCATCGCCAGCGGGGCCCCGAAGACGTCCCCGACGAACCGGGAGTACTCACTCCAGGCCATCCCGAACTGGAACTCCTGCACCAGACCGGTGGCCACGCCCACGATGAAGTTGATCAGGTAGAGCTTGCCCCAGAACTTTGTCATCCGCAGCCAGCGGTCGTTGCCGGTGCGCACCCACAGCGTCTGCATGGCAGCGACCAGCAGGCCCAGCCCCAGGGTGAGCGGGACCATGACGAAGTGGTAGACGGTGGTGATCCCGAACTGCCACCGGGCGATTTCCAACGGGTCCATGGGTCGTCCCCCAACTTTTCTACGACATGTAGAAGTAATTCTACGCCCCGTAGAACTACTTCTACGCCACTGTAGAACAGGCGCGCGCGTCGGCTAGAATCGACCGGTGGCCACCAACGACTCGAAACGCACGACCCCCCTGGGCGACCTGGAGCGCTCCATCATGGAGATCCTCTGGCAGACCGACGCCCCCCTGTCGGCCTACGACCTTCAGGATCAGCTCCCCGAGACGACCGACAGCGGCCGTCCCCGGGCGGCCACTACCGTGCTCACCGTCCTGTCGCGGCTGGAGCGCAAGGGCTTCGTCCAGCGGGAGCGCGCCTCCCGTCCCCACCGCTACCGCGCCGCGGCCTCCCGCGAAGAGCACATGGCCAACCTCATGCACGAGGTCCTGGGAGCCTCCAACGACCGCACGGCCGTGCTCGAACGGTTCGTCGGAGGAGTCAGCCCCGAGGAGGCCCAGACCCTGCGCCGCCTGCTCGACGAGCACTGAGCGCATGTGATCGGCATCTCGATCGCCCTGGCGGTGCTCGCCGTCGCCCTGGCCTGGCCCGTCCCGATCCTCCTCGCCCACGCCCAATGGCCGGCCCGCGCCCCTGCCACAGCCCTCGTGCTCTGGCAGGCGATCGCGCTTGCCGGCGGGCTGTCGATGCTCGGGTCCTTGATTACCTTCGGTCTGGCCCCCTTCGGCCAGGATTTGATTGATGGCGGGATTAGCTTCGCCGCGGCCGCCCTGGGGGATCAGCCCTGGAGTCCTGCCGGACCGGTGCACATCCTCGCGTTGTCCGCAGCCGTCCTGCTCGGGGGGCACCTCGTGCTCAACCTGCTCGTGACGATCGTGCGCGCCGAACGCGATCGCCGCCGCCACGCCCAGCTGGTCCTCCTGCTCAGCACACCGCTGCCCGATGCTCCCGGGACCCGCCTGCTCGACAGCCCCGCCCCCGTCGCCTACTGCCTCCCCGGGGCGTTCACCACCATGACCGTGCTCTCCGCCGGGTTGCTGTCCCTGCTCAAGGCGGACGAGCTGGATGCGGTGATCGAGCATGAGAAGGCCCATGCCACCCAGCGCCACGACATCGTGCTAATGGCGTTCCGGGCGTGGAAAGCCTCTTTGCCCTGGTTCCCCATCGCCCACCGCGCCCACCGCGAAGTCGGGCTGCTCGTCGAGATGCTCGCCGACGACCAGGCCCGCCGCAGTGTCGATGACCGCGCCCTCGCCCGAGCCATCGCCCTCGTCAGCACCGGCGCCCCGACTGCCCCCCTGCACCCCATCGACGGCACCTGGAGCGGCGCAGCCCCCGCCGGGGAAGCACGGCACCGCATCCTGCGGCTCGAAACAAGGCCACTGCCGACCGAGCACAAGGCGACAGTCATCGGCGCAGCCATGGGGCTCCTGATCATGCCGACCGTCCTGCTGCTCGCCCCCGGACTCACCGACCTGCTCGGCCGAGCATAGACGCGGGTGATCGGCGTGGCTCACAAGCACGTCACCGACCGTCCACGTACCTCACGCCTCGCCTGCGGCACACCAAGGCGTCCGCTTGGCGGGGGTCACATCAGTAGCGCCTTTCTACGGGGGGGCTCCCACCGTAGGTACAAAACCTTCGGAACCGCCGTAAGGGCGCGTCTGTCGGCCACAGTGAGGGGAACCCCAACCGCATCACAGTAGGTCAAAGTTTGAACTTCAGATGAGGCCGCTGTGGCCTTCAAGTGGTCTTCTTCCGCGCGCATGGAGGCCTCAGGTAGGGTCGCCCCACGGTAAGGCCGACCTGTCGGCGAGGAGCACTCACGGGTCTCGTCCGAGAGGGCGAGAGAAGGGCAGGAAGTAGACCCCGGAGTCTCGCCATACCTTCCATCTAAGCCCGCGGAGGGATTTCTTGCCCTCCATTGGATCAAGCAGCAGGTGGGGCCTCGTCGATGAACGTGAACATGACGGTCATGACCGGCCCCAAGGGGTTCTCGGGGTCTGTGGGCACCAAGGCCGTCCCCAGGCGGGCCGGCAGGTCGGGGATCGGTTCCTCCCACGGGATGAATCCTTCCCGGGTGCCATGGACGTAGGTGCCAACACGGATCTTGCCCTGCTCATAAAGCCCCCCGATGTAGTCAGTGGCGTTTTCTTCGGTCCCGGGCAGGGCGTAGGCGGTGGCATCGTCCATCACGTTGGCGACCATCACCGAGTCGATCTCGTTGCGCTCCCGCAGCAGGCGCTCCAGTCCTGCATAGTCCGGGGTGTTCATCGCCGTTCCCTTCCTCGACTGTGCCGTGGTCCCTACGCCTGAGGTCGCGGGGCCAGGCTTGTCTTCCCAGCGCCTCGACGCGACACTAGCGGTCGTGGGCACGGTCACCCGGCTCACGGGCGCCGTCGAGGCCTATGGGACCCGGACCTCGCAGGTCTTGCCGGTCGAGGCTCCGTCTAAGGTGAATTGCAGTCGGAGGATCCCGGCCACCTTCGGGGGCTGGGGCACGAACTCCCAGGCGCTCTCCCACTCGGTGCCGTCCCCGCCCGCCTGTCCGGCGACCAGGCGGTACTCGGTACCGAGCTCATCGTTGAGCACCACTCCCACCCGGTCCAGGACGGAGAACCCCGGCATGAGCGGCACCGGCTCCTCCTCGGCCATCTGGTCCTGCCGCCGTTGGGCCCAGGCCAGGCGGGCAGCCTGGAACTGGCCGTCCCGGCGCATGGTCTCGGCCCCTCGCACCGCTGCGAGACCGATTCGCACACCGTGGCCACCCGGTGGCTCCTGCGCGTGGGGAGACAGACTGGCGGCGAGGTCGATGCCGGTGAAGCGCACATCGATTCCGTCGCTGGTGGCGATCACCAGATCGGCAGGAGCAGACACGATGGATCCCATGCCCCCACCGTAGAGACATCGATATGCCTCAGGTTCTCACGCCACGCACCCTCGATCCCCACTGGTCAGCGGAATTCGGAAAGCACCTTAATCGACCGCCGGGCGCTGCCTCACGCCCGGGCACGAACCTCTTTCGCGCGCGCGGCAAGAGCGCAGGACGACTGAGATGGCGCACACAAGGACGAACTCGAGGCTGTCGCGCCAGACGACCACTTCGGTGGCCCGGTCGGAGGGCGAAAGGCAATCCATGACTGCGAACCCACAAGCGCGACCTCATCAGGGGGCCGTCGCGCGTCGCCACCACGTCGACTGCACCACCCTGCGAATGGCGATCAGATACCCCCAGGGGTACTTGCAACATACCCCAGGGGGTATTATCGTTGGGTTCAGACGGCCGGAGGAACCTCCGCCGGACCCCTGTTCCCCCGACTCCCCGAAGGAGAGATCCATGCTCATCGAGCGCATCTACGACGAGGACCTCGCCCAGGCCAGCTACGTCATCGGCTGCCAGGCCACCGGTCAGGCCCTGGTGGTCGATCCCCGCCGTGACATCGACGTCTACCGGGACATGGCGGCGAAGAACGGCATGGAGATCGTGGCGGTCACCGAGACTCACATCCACGCCGACTACCTCTCCGGCACCCGCGAGCTGGCCGCGGCCACCGGGGCGAGCATGTACGTCTCCGGGGAGGGCGGGGCGGACTGGCAGTACGAGTTCGAGGCCACCCGCCTGTACGACGGGGACGAGATCCGCATCGGCAACATCGTCGTGGCAGCGGTGCACACCCCGGGCCACACCCCGGAGCACCTGTCGTTTTTGGTCACCGACGGCGCCTTCGCCGACACCGCCGGCTACCTGCTCACCGGTGACTTCGTGTTCTCCGGGGACCTGGGGCGCCCGGACCTGCTGGACGAGGCCGCCGGGGGGGTGGACACCCGTTTCGACGGGGCGAAGCAGATGTTCGCCAGTCTGCGGGACAAGTTCCTCACCCTGCCCGACCACGTCCAGGTCTTCCCCGGCCACGGCGCCGGCTCGGCCTGCGGCAAGGCCCTGGGCGCGATCCCCTCCACCACGGTGGGCTACGAGCGGCGCTACTCCTGGTGGGGGCCATACCTTGTTGCCAACGACGAGGCCGGCTTCATCGAAGAGCTGCTGGAGGGCCAGCCCGACGCCCCGGCCTACTTCGGGCGGATGAAGCGCCAGAACCGGCAGGGCCCGGCCGTCTTCGGTGAGCGCGTGCCCCTGGCCGAGCTCAGCGCCGAGACCGTCGCCGAGCAGCTGGCCGCGGACGCGGTGGTCTTCGTGGACACCCGCTCGGTGGAGGAGGTGCACGCCAGGACCGTGGCCGGGGCGCTGAACATCCCGGTGGGTAAGTCCATTGCGACCTATGCCGCCTGGGCGGTGGACCCGGAGACCGACCCTCGCCCGCTGGTCCTGCTGACCCCGGATCAGGAGGCGGCCGATGAGTACTGGGACCACCTGGTGCGGGTGGGCATCGACGCGGTCGCCGGCTACCTCCCCTCGATCGAGGGCCTGCCCCAGGCCACCCCGCGCCTGGTGGCCCCCGAGCAGGTGGCGGCCTTCGACAAGGCGCTGCTGCTGGATGTGCGTTCCGCCAGTGAGCACACTGCTGGCCACGTGCCCGGGTCCGTCCAGCTGCACGGGGGCCGGGTGCTGTGGAACCTGAATGCGCTGCCCGCCGAGGGGACGATCGTGACCTACTGCCAGGGCGGGCTGCGGTCCTCGGTGGTCGCCAACACCCTGCGCCACGCCGGCTACGACGTGGCCGAGCTCGAGGGCTCCTACGCCGCCTGGGCGACTACCCAGGACACCGCGGCAGCCATCCGCTGACCCGGCGCATGCAGGACTGAACGGCCGGAGGGGCCACCCGTATTATGCGGGTGGCCCCTCCGGCCGTCCCCGACCGCGCCAGGGAACCGAACAGCACCCCGGAGAACGCACATCCGGGGTACCTGCCGGGCTCCGCGGAGGCGGTCGGCGGCCTGCGAGACAGCACCTGTCGCCCCCGGCGCAGGGGCCGGCTCACCGCCAGGTTCGGGGTGCACGGTGGGTCACTGCGGGCGGTCAATGCCGGCGATCGGTGAGCTGCGACGACGGGCCGGTCGGAACGCAGTGAAGCCGGTGGTCAGTTGCTGACCGCTGGAGCGGCACGGAGATCGGAGAGGTCCCGGAGCTGTGCGGCGGTGGCCGAGGCGCTGATGGCATCAGCGCCAAAGAATCCCATATGTCTGAGTCCTCAGGAACTTCCTGGGATGGTGCCCAGGTAGGACACGATCGTCCAGTCCAGTTCTGCGCCGGTCACCGCCTCCAGCATGCCGGCCAGTTGCCGGTAGGCCCGTGGGTGCTTGCAACAGAACCGCAGCCGCCATGCTTGGGTCCGGGCGGTCACTAGCTCCCGTGGGCACAGGGCTACGGCGGGGCCCCTGAGCAGGAACGGGGCCGGGCGCAGCCCCTTGTGGGCGGCCAGGTACCCGGTGGCCATGGCGGTGGCGGCGACCCCGAGGTGGCGGCGACCCCGAGGTGGCCGGCGGCCTCGTTGAGTCCCATGGCCGTCCCGCGTCGGTGGAGGCCGACCAGATCCATCTTCGTCACCACGGTCGTGGACCAGGTCAACCCCTGACTGATGCCCAGGATGAGACTGGTGGCCACGATCCAGCCCCAGGAGGGGCCGTAAATCAACAGCAGTGGCACCGGGGTGGCGATCAACCACCCAACCACCAGCGCTGGTTTGCGCCCGTAGCGGTCGGCGAGGGTGCCGGCGAGGTAGTTGGTGGCGGCCTGGGCTACCTCAAAGGCCAGGATGTAGGTCAGGGAGCTGGTGTAGAGGTCCAGGCCGAAATCCTCGGTGGCCAGCAGCGGCAGCACGGTGCGCTCCTGGCCCAGGGTCCCGCCGACCAGGGCGTTGACGACCACCAGCAGGGTGACCTGGGCGAGGTTCTGCCGCAGGCCCAGCACGGCGGTAGGGGCTGGGCGGTTGAGGCGGTGGCGGATCAAGTCCAGGGCCCCACGAGGACGGAGACGGCGACCGGGGCAGGTTCGCCGTCGTGGAGGAGACGGTTTCGGTTTCGCCGTGTGGGGGCGAGGGCGGGAAGGCCCATGATGTGCTTTTCCTGCTCAGGCGTATGGGCGTCGTCCCACGAGGACGACGCCCGTACTGCCCAGAGGGATCAGGAGCGGGTCCGGCCCCTGCCGGTCGCCCTGCTCCGGTTCAGGCCTGTTGGCTGTGGCCCTGGGCGGCGACTTGAGCATGGACCTGGGCCATGTCGAGGTCCTTGACGGCGGTGATGACCTGCTCCAGCCCGGTGGCCGGCAGCGCGCCGGGCTGGGAGAACACGAGCACGCCGTCCCGGAAGGCCATCAGGGCGGGGATGGAGCTGATGCCGGCCGCGGCCGACAGGCGCTGCTCGGCCTCGGTGTCGACCTTGGCGAACACCACGTCCGGATGCTTGCCGGAGGCGGCCTCGTAGGTGGGGGCGAATCTGCGGCAGGGACCGCACCAGGACGCCCAGAAGTCCACGAGCACGATGTCGTTGGCCTCGATGGTGGGGGCGAAGTCGGCTTCAGTGAGGTCGATAGTGGCCATGGGGAGCTCCTTGTCGGTGATGGGGGAAACGGTTAGGGCGGACGGTGAGACGGCCGAACAGATCAGGCCGTCACGGGGATGCGCAGCGGACACCTGGGCACGGCGAACCAGCACGCGGCCGCGGCCAGGGCCGCGGTGGCGGCGGTGATCCCGACAGCGGTGCCGGCCGGACCGGGCAGCTCCTGGACGAGGACGACCACACCCATGACCAGGACGAAGACGCCGAAGCCCTGGCGCAGAGCCGCCTCCGGGATGCGCCCGGCCAGGCGCGCCCCGGCGACCGAGCCGGCGACGGCGGCGGCAGTGACGGCGGCGACCAGAGCCCAGTCCAGGGTCACGGTGGTGAGGTAGCCGGCCAGCCCGGCGAAGGACTTCATGGCGATGACGACCAGGGAGGTGCCCACGGCCACGGGCATGGACAGCCCGCCCAGCAGGGCCAGGGCCGGGACGACGAGGAAGCCACCACCAGCACCCACCAGGCCGGTGACCAGGCCCACGACCAGGCCCTCGGCAACAACCTTGCCCACCGGCAGTTCGCCGTCGTGGGTTTTCGTGGTGGTGTTTTTGCGGCCGCGGAGCATGGCCAGGGAGGTGGCGACCATCATCAGGGCGAAGGCAATCATCAGGACGGTGCCGGGGATGTGCCCGCCGGCCAGCCCGCCGCCGAAGGCCCCGGCCATGCCGGCGGCCCCGAAGACCAGCCCGGTGCGCCACTTCACCCGCCGGTGGCGGGCATGGCTGATGGCGCTGAACGCAGAGGTCACCCCGACGACGAACAGGGAGGCGGCGATGGCCTCCTTGGGGTCCAGCCCGGCGAGGTAGGTGAGGATCGGGACGGTGAGGATGGACCCACCCCCGCCGAGCAGGCCGAGGGAGAGGCCGATCACCACCGACAGCAGCAGGGTCAGCACGAGCGTGAGAGTCATGAGGAAGTGTCCTTGTCCTGGCGAAACCGGGGGTGGGGTCAGTGGGTGGGCAGTCCGGCGCGCTGCCAGGCGATCATGCCCCCGGCCATGGTGTCGGCGGTGTAGCCGGCGGCGTTGAGCGCCTCAGCCACCCCGGCGCGGCGGGTCTCGGCGTCGGTGATGGTGATCTCTGCCATGACTGCTCCTTGGAATGGCTCGACTGTGGGCGACGGTGGGGTGTCCGGGGCGGACCGAGGGGCGCGGTCGGCCCTCGGTCCGCCCCGGGCAGGTGGGGTGGGGCTCAGGCGTGCGTGGCGGGGATCTGTTGGATGGCTGCGGCGGTGGGCTCCTGCGCGGTCTTGTTCCAGGGCATGGCCGCCAGGGCCTTGCTCATCGCGCAGGTGTTGGAGGCGGCCGAGAAGGTCAGCCCGGTGCCGATGATCCCGGCCACGGTGCGCAGCTTCGGGGAGACGAACCGGCCCCCCACCAGCCCGGTCAGCACCAGGGACCCGGCGACCATGCGCACCTGGCGCTCCAAATCCCAGCGCTGTGCCCCGCGCACCACGTCACCGCCGGCGGCCGCGAAGCCCGGGGCGCCGCCGGTGAGCACGTAGGCGGTGGTCATCCCGGCCCCAGCCAGCTTCTGGCGGGCCTGCTCGGCCCGGACCCCGGACTGGCAGACCAGCACGACCCGCTCACCCAGGCGGGCGGCCAGCTCGGCGGTGTGCTCAGCCAGCAGAGGCAAGGGCACGTTGTAGGAGCCGGCGATGTGCAGGGAGGCGAACTCGGCGCCGGAGCGGACGTCGATGATCACCAGGTCCTCGTGGTCGGCCATCCACTGCCGCAGGGTCTGCGGATCGAGGGTGGTCACGGCAGGGGCGGCGGAGGTGGAGACAGCAGACATGGCAGTCCTTTCGGGACGGTGACGTCGAAGGGTGTGCCCCAGTATTACTTATACCCCCCGGGGTATGCAAACACCCCCGGGGGTATAGGATGATGGGACGCCCGCACCACCTCAGGAGAACCCCGTGCAACTGGACGCCACCGAACTGACCCCCGTGATCAACCGCCTCAAGCGCGCCCAAGGACAGATCGGGGCGGTGGTGCGCATGCTCGAGGAAGGCAAGGACTGCAAGGACGTCGTCACTCAGCTCTCGGCGGTGTCCAAGGCGCTGGATCGGGCAGGATTCGCCATCATCGCCTCCGGACTGGAGCAGTGCCTGACCAACCCGGACGAGACTCTCAACAAGAAGGACCTGGAGAAGCTCTTCCTCTCCCTGGCCTGAGTGGGCCAAGCCTGCGAGGTGGGAACCCTGTGGTCGATACCCGAAGAAGTCGACCATGGCCTACACCCACACCGTCGCCGTCTGTCGCGCACCACCTGCTGGAGGGCCTCGGAGATGATCGCGAATCCGACCCAGGAGACGGTGGCGGGGTTGCTGGAAAACCTGCCACGGGCCATATGTAGAGCATCGGGTGTTTACCGGGCCGCCACTGGCCTCCGACTGGCGCACTTGTCGCTCCACGGAATTCGGACGGGAACCGTGCCCCGTATGGGGCCATGCTGGCGCGCGTGCGCTCCCACAAGCTCCGCATCCTGTCCTATTTCGCCCGCCGCCAAGCCGAGAAACTGGTCGAGCGCGACGTCATCCGGCACCTGAAGCGCCACGTCATCAGCGAGGCCTTCGGCCTGCTCGCCGACCCGCCCACTGAACCGTCACTGGGGCGGTGATGGCGATGGCCCCTCCGCCCATCGGCGGCATGGGTCACAGCGAGGTGGAGCGCTCCTGCTTGCGGGCATAGGCGCGAGCGGCTCGGACACGGTCGCCGCACCGGGTGGAGCACCATTGCCGTCGTCCGTGGGTGCGCAGGAAGTATCGGTCGCAGAGGGGAGGCGTGGCACCGGGTGATCAGCGGCGCCGCGCTGCTGGTGAGCAGGGTGGCTGCGTCTTCAGCGATCTGGGCCATCGCGTGCTCGACGAGCTGGGTGACGGGGTGGGCCTGCTCCCTGCGGAACCCCGCCTGCGGGTCGTGCCGCAGCACGGGTGCGCTCGGCACCCTGCTCAGCGCCTGGTTGACCGCCTCCAGCGTCGACGCGGAGGGGATCTCACCGTTGACGTGGGCGGCGAAGAGCTCGCGCACCTGCGCGCGCAGGCCGGCCAGCTGGTTCTGGCAGTACGTCAGCAACGCGGTCTGCTCCGGGACGAGGCCGTGGTCAATGAGCCACCGGGTGGCTTCTGCGGGGCTGGCGAGGTCGTCGACGTGCTGCTCGGCCGGAAGCGTGACCGCGCTGTTGACCAGGGCGAGGCTGACATGCTCCTCGACGCCGGGGGCTGGGGGCAAGGGGATATGCGACATCTGTCTCATGGTAACAGCACCGATTCTCCGTGATACGAGTGCTATGCTGGGCATCACGGATAATTTACATTTTTATCGTGAGAACTGAGGAGTGGCATGACCCCCGTCCCGCCTTCGGGCACCGCCCCGTTCACCCTGTCGGTGCTCGACAACGCCCAGACCGCGGTCGGCCAGACCGTCGAGGACGCCTTCGGGGAGGTGATCGCCCTGGCGAAACTGGCGGAGGCGCGCGGTTATCACCGGTTCTGGATGTCCGAGCACCACGCGATGCCGGGGGCGGCGACGTCCTCGCCGCAGCTGATGCTGGCCCGCCTCACCGGAGAAACGTCTCGGATCCGGCTCGGTGCGGGCGGGGTGATGCTGCCCAACCACGCTCCTCTGGTGATCGCCGAGCAGCTCGGGATGCTGGAAGCCCTGGCACCGGGGAGGATCGACATGGGGCTGGGACGGGCGCCGGGCACGGATGCGCCCACCGCCTCGGCACTGCGTCGTCACCACGAGGCCAACGCCGGGTTCCCCCAGCAGGTGGCGGAGCTGCTGGGCTTCCTCGGCGACGACTTCCCGGCGGGTCACCCCTACCGGGGCGTCCACGCGGTCCCGGGGCCGTGGCAGGCGGCGCAGAACCGGGTGCCGGCACCCGAGGTAGGCCCCGAGGTCTGGATCCTGGGTTCTTCACCGTACTCGGCGCAGCTGGCCGGTCAGCTCGGGCGCCCGTACGCGTTCGCCCTGCAGTTCGGCGACGCGGACATCGCCACCGCATTCCGGCTGTACCGGAAGAGCTTCCAGCCCTCCGAGGCCCTGGCCGAGCCCCACACGCTGGTGAGCGTCGGGGTGATCGCCGACGACGATCCCGCCGAAGCCCGCAGGCAGGCGCGCACAGCAGCCATGGCGATGCTGCGCATGTTCCAGCGCAAGTCCTACAGCCTGCTCCCTCCCGAGGAGGTCGAGGCCTACCCCGCCACCGTGCAGGAGCAGCACGTGCTCGACCTGTACACCCATCGGTTCCTCAACGGCACCGGCGCTGACGTCGCCGCCGACCTCGAACAACTTCACGCTCTCACCGACGTCGACGAGGTCATGCTCGTGACCTTGGGCCACTCTCGCCGAGCTCAGGCCCGCACCGTCGAACTCCTCGCCGACCACTACGGACTGCCCGCGGCCCAGGATCCTGAGCAGTGACGTGGCGGCGCACATGCCGACATGAGACACATCAGCGCCATGCTGTGCCGAACACACAGGGGCAGCCCTGGGGCTTGAGCGACTCCATGGAACGCGTTTATGGCACTGAGGCCATTCATCCTGCAGTGGCCAGCAGTTGAAACGCTGGCCCGGGCTGGTGTAACGACGAATTGTCCCGCCGCCGGCGGTGATACCCGGTTTTGTGCGCGTCCGGCCGTTCTTCGGTGCGTTTGTCGTCAGATATCGACCCGTTCCAGGTCCTCGTTGAGGGCTTCGTAGATTTCCGGCTTGTTCGAGCGGAGGTGGGCCGCGTAACTGAGCCCGCCCACCAGGGCCACCAGCAGCAGCCAGGGCAGCAGAGTGATGATGAAGGCGTCCGAGCCGGCCAGGACGGGGAAGTTGAGAATGGCCAGGGCCACGATGCCGAGCAGCCCGAGGAATCCCAGTCCCGGTGCGATGAGGGTGCGCCACAGCCGTGGGTCCCGGGCCCGGCGGAAGTAGACCACTACGGCCAGGGCAGCCAGCAGCTGCAATACGAGGATGCCCAGGGTGCCGAAGCCGGTCATGCTGGGGATGAGTGTGGTCAGCGGTTCCAGGCCAAAGGCTGCGAACAGGCCCGCGGCGCCCAGTGCGACGGCGAACTGGGCGAGGGATGCCCGTTGTGGGGTGCCGTTGCCGCGGGTGTGACTGAGCCCGGCGGGAAGGATCCGCGCCCGGCTGAGGGAGTAGATGTAGCGGGTTGCGGAGTTGTGCAGGGCCATCAGGGCTGCGAAGAGGCTGACCAGCAGCAGGACCATCATGATCATGGTCAGCCCGGAACCGAGGTACTGCTCGGAGAGGGTGAACACGAGATCTCCGGTCTCGAGGTGTGATGCGGCGGTGGTCTGTGCCGTGGTGGCCCCGATGGCGCTGATGATCGCCCAGGTGGTGACGGCGGCGAAGGCACCGATGAAGCCGATGGCGGCGAAGGTTGCCCGGGGGATCGTGCGGACCGGGTTGCGGGCTTCTTCACTGAACAGGCCGGTGGCCTCCACGCCGATGAAGGCGTTGGCTGCGAAGAGCAGGCCGATGCCGACCGCTCCGGAAAAGATGATCTGCGGGCCGAAGACCTCAAAAGTGAAACCTTCGCGGATCAGGACGGCGACATCGAAGACCAGCAGGATCGAGATTTCCAGGATGAGTGCCACTCCTAGGACCTTGGCGCTGAAGTCGATGCCTTGCCGGCTGAGCAGGAACGCCGCCGCCACCGTGACCAGGCTCCAGAGGAACCAGTGGAGGTCGATGCCGGTGAGCTGGGCGATGATGGTCTGAGTGAAGAAACCGATGGTCCCCACCGCGCCGGCGACGAAGAAGTTGTAGCCGATGAGGGCGATCAGGGCCGCAACCAGGGCCAGTGGTCTGCCCAGCCCTTTGAGTACGAAGGCGTAGAACCCGCCCGCGTTGACGAGTTCCTTCGACATCTGGGCGTAGCCCACCGCGAAGAGCAGCAGGACGACGGTGACGATGAGGAAGGACCCGACCATCCCACCGCCGTTGCCTAGGGCGATGCCCAGTGCGGTGATGACGATGATGCCGGTGAGCGGTGCGACCGCTGCTAGTACGAGGAAGACAACGCCGAAGACTCCCAGGGAGTTCTTCGACAGGTTGTTGTGGGCGGTGGTGGTCCGCTCCTGGAGCTGATGGGCCATCATGGCACCTCTCGCGAGTCGGTGGATCTGAAGGTGGTGCTGACAGGGGTGCGGGGGGGGAGGGGGGGGGTACTGCGGGTCAGGCCGGGAAGGAGGAGCGGGTGGAGTAGCCGAAGTCGGACAGGAGGTTCACACCGTTGACCGCCCTCGAACCTTCTGAGGAGAGGAACAGGACGGAGTGGGCCACGTCCTGGGCCGACTGGACCGGGTAGGGCGCCCCATCGAAGCTCTCGACGCCCAGTCCGCGGCGGGCCAGGGGGGTGTCGACGATGGAGGGGCACACGCTGTTGACCCTGATGCCGTGGTCCTCGTAGAGCTCGTAGGACAGGGCCCGGGTCAGCTGGACCAGCGCGCCCTTGGAGGCGTTGTAAGCCAGCATCCCGGGGGTGGCGACGAACCCGGAGTCGGAGCCGATGATCGTCACGGACGCGTGCTTCGCCTCGGCCAGGTAGGGCAGGGCATGTTTCACCGTGTGGAACACCCCGAGCACATTGACCTCCAGGACGTCCCGGAATCCCTCGGAGGTGACCTCGCCGACGCCGGTGCCCATCTGGCCTTCGATCCCCGCCGCAGCGACAACCGTGTCGAGACCGCCCATCGCGGTGGCCAGGTCCTTGATCCCCCCTGGATCGCGGTCTCCTGCGCCACATCGGCGACGGCCCACTGCACACGATCAGCGCAGCCGGCCAGCGGTCCGCCCAGGGCGTGGTCGATGCTGCGGCGGGTACGGCTGATGATGCCGACCTGCGCACCCTCCTCGAGGAAGGCGGCGGCAACGGCCAGCCCGATCCCGGAGGCGCCGCCGGTGACGATGACTCGCTTCGGTGTTGTGGTTGGGCTCATGGCACAAACTCCTTCGGCCTTGTTCGTGCTGGTCCTGCTGGCGGGCGGCCCCGGCCGGGTGGCCGGGGAGGGTTGCGGAGGGATGGTCGGGGCCAACGTGGGAATGTCGTGGGGCTCCTGTTGGGCAGGGCGCACTACTGGTTGCGCCGTCCGTCAGGACTGCCGCCTGCACGGATGCGGTGGCCTGGCCAAGGAGGCGGGTGTGGTGCATCGGCCATGACAAAGTCGGCCCCGGGTCGATCGGACCGTGTGCCAACGTGTCGCGGCTGGCACGGGGAGTCGGGGGATGCCGCGCTCAGGTGGCCGGTGAGGCCGTCAGTGGGGCGTAGTGTGCGGCCAGTTCGAGGACTACCGGGGCGACGTGTTCGACGATGTACTCGGCCGTCTCGTCGCCTCGTCGGTCGGAGGCCCATCCCAGGTAGGTCAGTCCCCGGGCCAGGAGCAGGGCGTCCCAGGCGTCGAAGAAGCTGTCGGGCACTGGCCGTGCCGAGCGGTAGCCATGGAGCAGGGCCTGACGGTAGTCCTCGTAGCGCGGGTGCGGCACGAAGAAGAACAGGGCGGTGGTGAGGTCGAAGAGGTGCCATCCTTCGCCGAAGTCGTCGAAGTCGATGATGATCAGGCGGCCGTCCTGAACCAGGACGTTTTCCGGGGTCAGGTCCGCGTGGATGACTCCGTAACGGTCCGGGGCGGTGCCGAGGGCTTCCAGCTCGCCCTTGAGTTTGGTCAGGGCCCCGGTCAGCAGAGCGGCCTCGTCGCGGCTGAGCTCTTCCACGGCCAATGGGTTGCCCCACAAGGGGGCTTCCCCCGCCAGGCCCTCCGCGTCCCAGGCGCTGCGCTCGAAGCCGGGTGTGCGCCCGATGCTGATGGTGTGGTGGTGCAGCTGCGCGGCCAGTACGCCCAGTCGGCGGAAATTTTCTGGCTCCAAGAGGCTGGTTCCCTCGATGCCCTCGGCAATGTCGCCGAGTGGGCGCGAGGCCTCCAGCCACTTCTGCACGTCCAGATAGAACGTCTCTCCGTCCTCAGCATCCACCAGGCAGGTCAGCTCACCGTTCACCGTCGGGATGATCTCGGGCACGCTCAGACCGCGGTCGGCCAAGGCCCGCAGATAAGCCAGCTCGGTCCTGATCTCGGCATCGGTCCGATATCCGGCCCGATGCAGGCGCACGGCATAGCTGGCCCCCGCCGGCTCGATGAGGTGGAAGACGTAGTTCTCCCGGTACTTCACCAGCTCGAGCGCCGAGCTCTCATCAAAGCCGTACCCCGGAAGAGCTCCGCGAACGATGCGGAGTGCTGCGTCTGTGTCCATGGTGGTGTCCTTCTCGTTCCAGGGCGCGTGACCAGCCAGTGTGAGCGGCGTCACGACAACGCTAAATCCTGCACCCTGTGTTGGGCAAGTACACAAAGCGTTCAATTTTTTCCCGTGATGTGCAATGCTTGTAACAAGATGTTGATCTGCAGTCAGGACCGAGGGGCAGATCAGGCCCTCGTCGACGAACGGGAAGAAGGCAGTCATCCCATGGACTCCCCGAACGAACAGCACTTGTCGTTGCGTGAACGGAACAAGCTGCGGGCCAGAGCGGACATCCTCGATGCCGCCGCCGAGCTGCTGAGTGAGGCCGGCTACGCCGGTACCACCCTGGAGGAACTCAGCCAGCGGGCCGGGCTCTCCCGCCGCACGGTGTACGCGTATTTTCCCGAGGGCCGGGACCAGATCGTGCGGGAGGTCTATCTGCGCATCTCGAGCCGGGTCTACGACCGGGGCAGCACCTTGCGCGCGGAAGCTCACGGGCTGGTCGACCGGATCACTGCCCTGGCCCGAGCCCTGGTGGAGGCCACCAGCACACCGGCCGGCCGCTTCTACGGGGTGATGGGACCGGACATCGTGCCGGTCCTCTCGGGCGTTCTGGGATTGACGTCAAAATCCTTCGAGGAGCTCATCAAGATCGACCTGTCGGCGGCGCAGACCGCTGGACAGCTGTCGGAGGATGTCGCCGTCGACGCGCTGGCCACGGCGCTGACCGGCGCGACTCGCGCCTGCGGGGCCCGAGCAGCCGCCGTCCCGGGGAGTGCCGAGCAGCAGATCGCCGCCATCAGGCTTCTGGCTCAGGGCTTGCTTAGCCGGGCCGCCCTCTAGCCCGTGACCCACCACGACGCACTGACGCCTCTCCACCGAAGGACCGCCATGACCGCTGAACCCACCACCTCGCCGGCCACCGCCGAGCACCAGGCCGGCTCCGATCTGCTGGCGCGCCGTTACGCCACACTGGGCAGGCACTCCCCGATGTTCTACAACACCCCGTTGGAGCTGGTCTCCGGCAACGGGGTGTGGCTGACCGACGCCCAGGGCAGGACCTACCTGGACGGGTACAACAATGTCCCCCACGTCGGTCACGCCAACCCGGTAGTCGCCGACGCCATCAATGCCCAGCTGCGCACGATCAACTTGCACACCCGCTACCTCAACAGTCGGGTCGTGGAGTACGCCGAGGCCCTGCTGGCCACCTTCGAGGGCGACCTGGACCGGGTGTTCTTCACCAATAGCGGCTCGGAGGCCAACGAACTGGCCCTGCGCATCGCCCGCCAGCACACCGGGCACACTGGCGTGCTGGTCACCGACTTCAGCTACCACGGCAACACCATCACCTTGGCCGAGCTGACCACCGGGCTGAAGGTGGCCGAGCCCCTCGGCGACCACGTGCGGGCCCTGCACATCCCCGACGTCGTGGGGGCAGACGACGAGCAGGCCCTGCTCGAGCAGGCCCTGGCCGAGGTCGACGCGGCCATCGACTCCCTGCAGGAGGCCGGGCACGGGGTCTCGGCGTTGCTCTTCGACCCCCTGTTCTCCACCGAAGGCCTGCTGCGGACACCGACCGGCTACATCGAAGGGGTCGCCGCCCGCGTCAAGGCCGCCGGCGGCCTGATTGTCGCCGATGAGGTGCAGTCCGGCTTCGGGCGGATCGGCACCAGCATGTGGGGCCATCAGATGTTCCACCTGAACCCGGATCTGGTGACCATGGGCAAGCCCATGGCCAACGGTCACCCCGTCGGTGCCGTGGTGACCACTGAGGAACTGCTCGATGAGTTCGGCCGGCACAACCTGTACTTCAACACCTTCGCCGGCAGCCCGGTGTCCTCCGCCGCCGGACTCGCCGTCCTCCAGGTGATGCATGAAGAGGACCTCATGGCCCGGGCCGCAGAGCTTGGCAAGTACATCGGGGGCCGCCTGCACGTCATCGCCGACGGCCGCCCCCATGTGCGCTCCGTGCGGGGCCGCGGGCTGTTCTTCGGCCTGGAGCTCACCACCCCTGACGGAGACCGCCAGGCAGCGGCGGATGTGACGAAGGCGCTGGTGGAGGACATGCGTGAACGCGGCGTGCTGATCAGCCGCATCGGCCCTCATGACAACGTCCTGAAGATGCGCCCGCCGCTGGTGTTCGCCCGCGAGCACGCCGATCTGCTGCTGGAGCACTTGGACACCGCCCTGGACGCACTAGGTCGGTAACACTCGAACGACGGATCGCTCAACCCTCATCCAATAGCGCCCCTATGGGGCATGTCAGGCAAAGGACAGTGCACCATGACCACACAGATCGACAGCCTCGAAGGTCTCCAAGCGGAGACTCGCATGCTCATCGGCGGGGAGTGGCAGGACAGCGACGGCGGGACCTTCCACAACCTCAACCCCGCCACCGGCCAGGTGCTCACCGAGGTGGCCTCCGGCACCGCCGAGGACATCGATCGAGCCGTGGCCGCGGCCCGGGCTGCTCTGGAAGGCGAGTGGGGGGCAATCCCGGGGCCGGTCCGGGGGCGGTTGCTGAACAAGGTCGCGGATCTGATCGAGCGCGATGCCGACCACCTCGCCCGCCTGGAGGCCCTGGACATCGGCAAGCCCCTGCCTCAGCCCCACATGCTGGATATCCCCAACGCGGTGGCCACCTTCCGGCACTTCGCCGGGTGGGCCGACAAGATCTATGGGGAAACGATTCCCACCGCCGGCGCCATGGGCCGGCCCACCCTCTCCTACACCACCCGGGAACCAGTGGGAGTGATCGGGGCGATCATCCCGTGGAACACCCCGCTGATGATCGCCGCCTGGAAGATCGCCCCGGCCCTGGCCGCGGGCAACACGCTGGTGGTCAAGCCGGCTGAGGACGCCCCGCTGTCGATCCTGCACCTGGCCGGGCTGATCCAGGAGGCCGACTTCCCCGACGGCGTCGTCAACGTCGTCCCGGGCCTGGGCCGGACCGCCGGTGACGCCCTGGTGCGCCACCCGGACGTGGACAAGATCAGCTTCACCGGCAGCCCCGCCACCGGCAAGGCCATCCAGATCGCCGCCGCCGAGACCTTCAAGCGCGTCACCCTGGAGCTGGGCGGCAAGACCCCGCAGATCATCTTCGACGACGCCGATCTGGAGGCCGCCGTGGGCGGCACCGCCATGGGCCTGTTCTTCAACCAGGGCGAGGTCTGCGCGGCCGGCACCCGCGTCCTGGTCCACCGCTCCGTCTATGACCAGGTCGTCGAGGCCCTGAGCGCTGCGGCTCAGGCGCACGTGGTGGGCGATCCGTTCGACCCGCAGACCACCATGGGCGCACTGGTCAACCGCAAGCAACAGGACACGGTGCTGTCCTACATCGAAGCCGGCAAGGAAGAGGGCGCCCGCCTGGTCTGCGGTGGCCAGGCCCCGGCCGGGCAGGGCTTCTTCGTTCAGCCCACGATCTTCGCCGACGTGGACAACTCCATGCGCATCGCCCAGGAGGAGATCTTCGGCCCCGTCGGGGCGGTCATTCCCTTCGACACCGAGGACGAAGCCCTGCGCATCGCCAACAACACCCCTTACGGGCTGGCGGCCAGCATCTGGACCAAGGACGTCTCCCGGGCTCACCGTCTGGCGGCCAAGGTCCGGGCCGGGGCGGTGTGGATCAATGGGTGGGCGGCCATCGACCCGGCCCTGCCCTGGGGCGGGATGAAGACCAGCGGCATCGGTCGCGAACTCGGGTGGGCCGGGATCGTGGCCAACACCGAGGAAAAGGTCACCACCGTCATCCTCTGAGGCTCCTGATCGCGGCACCGGCCGGCCGGTGCCGCGATCACCGGCCGCCTCCACGGATCCGCGCGCCACCGGCCGCGCACACGACACCAGGATTGGAAGTACTCGCAATGCCCACACCGATTGGCATTGACCACTTCCTGCAGACTCCGGACGGGACCGTCATCGCCCGCGGCCAGTATGTGCAGGCGGTACACACCAAGAAGGGTCTCACTCACCGCGGCTACGTCACCGACATCTTCGCCAAGCCCGGAGTGCTGTGGATCATGGACGAGACCAGCGGGGCGCCCAAGATGCTGGACATCACCGACTACGAGGTCTCGCGAGCACCCTCAGCGCCAAGGCCAGCCTGAGAAATGACCTCGCGCCAGTTCCCCAGAATGTGCGTCGAGGTCGCGGCGGGCGTGTACCACGTGCCGAGCCCAGGTCCTGAGCGATCGTAGACGACGCGAGAGAAGGACCTGCGCCGGGAGGAAAACACGGGACATCTAGGACAAAGCACCGTGTGCGCCGTCTCCCGTTCCGTGCTCCCGCAATCCGGGGCTCCTCTCCTGACCCCCGGGCCAGGAGAGGAGCTCCACCCCGTCGAAGCGCGGTCGCTGTGCATTATGGCCAGGATGATCGTGCGCATGGCCGATAGCGCCACCGGCCCAGGCGCCGGTCATCATGGTCGGCCCAGTGGTGTCCAGTCAGACCGGCGGGGTGTGGGGAACGGCGGCCAGCAGGTGCCCACCCGGTTGCGCCACGCCACGCAGCGTCTGGCACCCCGACGCGACGCCAGTGTCGTCGAGGGCGGGGTGGGCCCTCACCTTGCCGATGGGCTCACGGACCCCCGCAGTCAGGCCCGCTGTCACCGGGGCAGCGGCACTGTCGGCGATACCCCGTGGCGCGGGCTTTCTCCTTCCGGGCTGCGGAGAATCCGTCGGGGATGACTTGCGGGCAAGTAGCCCTGGGCGCACCGACAGTCATCAGGTCGATCGGATCAGCACCGCTGACGGCGGTTTGGCGCCCCTGGGCATCGGACGCACGGGCGCCGCGCTCCGAAACAGCCAGTGCTTCGAGCAGGGCGGCTGGGCCACGGGCCAGGTTCCTGAGCGGATGTCCCTACACCGAGGCGAGGCTGAGCAGGCCTTCTGCCAGGATTTTGATGGCCGTCACCTGTTGTGCGGCCGTGTGCGGCTCGGTGGCGGCCTGGGCCCCGGCAGCACGGATGGCGCCGGTGAAGGCGGCAGCCAGGGCGTCGATGTCGGCGTCCTTTTGCAGCAGCCCGGCGGTGCGGGCCTCGGAAAGGTCAAGGCGAATGAGGGCTTCGAAGGACCGGGAGGTATCGCCCATGATTCCCGCCAGCACCGGCACGATATCGGGCCCCATCATCCCGTAGAAGCGTCCGGCCGGGGTGCTCGTGATTTCCACCAGCGCCCGTGCCAGGGCGGTGATCCGGCCGGCCACGTCCTGGGTTTCCTCCCGCAGGCTGATGCCCCTGACGTACACCGCCTCGGCCATGCGCAGGTAGACCTGCCGAACGATTTCCTCCCGGCCTCCGGGGAAGTGGGCATAGAGGGTTCCGCGGGAGATCCCTGCGTGCCGGCTGAGTTCTTCCAGGCTCGTTGCGGCGTAGCCGCTTGCGCTGAGAATCTCGGCTGCGGCATCGAGGACGTCCCCCTGGGTTCGCAGTCGGTTGCGTTCGCGCAACGGCAACTGCCCGTCCGGTTTCGGGTCCACGTCCTACCCTCCCTGGGATACACAGTCGATCGGTGTGATCGTGCCGTTGTTGCAAGGATGCCACAGCCCCATCATGAATTGGACAGAGCGTGCAATCCCCCAACGGACAGTACGGTTTGTGGGTTCAGGGATGGCGCCGAACACGCAACCGGCCAGCTGACCGGGCGCGACGTTGGTGTTGCCAACGAAGGGGTACGCCCTCTTTCTGCCCCCCCTTGCCGCCATCCCTGAGATGACGGCTACACCGGGGCCGGTCACCAGCTCCCCCACCCCAAGGAGGGGAACGCTGCGGTGAGGAGATCGCCGAAGCCTGATGGAGTCTGACGCCCCATTCCTCCCCTGGTGTGCCTAATTCCTCCTCTTGTGTGCCCAATGCTTCACTCCCGCCGAGCACGGCCCGCCGCCCCCGACGCGCCATCGCTGCAGCGGCCAGGATCAGGATCCGGCCCGCGGCGCAGCGTCACGACGCCTTCATCCTGGGGGTCCTCGCCGGATTGATCGGTGCGCCCCCGTCGACCGCACCCAGGACACCTCCAGCAAAAGTCGATCAACGTGTGCAAGTTTTACCCAATATGTATTGACTCCGAACGTGGTGTTGGAAATGATGCTGGCAGGGGTGCTGTTTGTGACCCTCATCACCCGCTCAGCAATGCGTTCTCCTTCCTTGGCCGCGCCCCTGATGGGAAGCGGCTCCCGACCTCCCCGGCGCGGCCGCCGGCATGTTTGAGGAGTCCCCATGAACGAATCAGTTGCCACCTACATCGATGGCGGTGCGATTGCAACGCTGACCGCTGATCACGCGCTCAGGGCGGCGGAGCTCATCAAGACCGGGCGAATCTATTCGCTGGCGGTGCAGACCAACCCGGAGAGCCCCGCCTGGCCGGGACGCAGCTTCCAGGTCCTCACCGACCACATCTGGGTCAACGATGAAATGGAGTACGGCTCCAACAAGCTCTCCGGCATCGACGACTACATCTCTTTGTGGTGCGGCGTGGCGACTCACCTGGATGGGTTCGGGCACATCGCCATCGACGGCAAGCACTACGGCGATTTCGACACCTCCGAGGTCATCCGCTCACGCGGGGCCGTCAAGCACGGCATCGAAACCGTTCCACCCGTGGCCACTCGAGGCGTGCTGCTCGACGTGGCCGGCGCGTTGGGTGTTGAAGCTCTGGAGCCCGGCTACGAGATCACCGAAGCGGATATTGACCGCACCCTGGAACGGCAGGGGATCACGCTCACCCCCGGCAACGTGGTCTTGATCCACACCGGAACGATCCGCGACATCACCTTCACGGAAGCATTCGATGACTCTGAGCCTGGCATCGGACCCGCCGCAGCCAAGTACCTCGTGGAGACCCTCGGGGTCGTGGCGATCGGAACCGACAACTGGGCGTGCGAAGTCATCCCCGCTCCCGACCCTGAGGCATTCCTGCCGGTGCACGGCTATCTGATTCGTGAACGAGGCGTTCACATCATCGAGAACGTCTGGACCCGGGATCTGGCAGCGGACAAGGTCTACGAGTTCATGTTCGTCATGGCTGCACCCAAACTCGTCGGGGCCGTCCAGAGCCCCATCCATCCGATTGCCATCGCCTGAATCAGGCCGTTGCGAGGCCGGTGGAACGTCAAGGCCTCATCCCCGGAAAAGCGGCGGAGCAGGACGTCGAATCTATCTGGAGCCCTGCGCAACCGAAAAACACCAGCAGTTCACCGTCGGTGGTGCGCTACCACCACAGTGTCTCCAGAAAGAGAAACCCCATGTGCAATGCATGCAATGTCACAGCCAGTGACACCAGTTCCCAGTCCGTGTCTGACTACCAATTTCCCGCCGGCTCGGGACGCTACAACGGCAATGCGCACACAACCGAACAGTGGTGGCCGTCGCGCTACGGAGCGGATGACCTCCTGGGCGCCGGCAATGAACTGACAACGGACCGGACACTGGCTGCCTTGGGGCTGGCCACTGAAGGTCGGGTGGTGGAACTGGCGCGCGTCCTGGAAATGGGGGCGCCCACTTTCGGCGAATCCCGGCTGTACCACCAAGTCACCCTGGCCCATGGCACTTTGGAGCAAACACGGTGGGGCAAGGACGGCAACCGGGTGAACTGGTTCGAGGAGCAGGTGACCCAGATTTACCACATCGGCACCCATCTGGACGGCTTCGGGCACGTGGGCATCGATGGTACGCACTACAACGGGCATCGTTACGGTGATTTCTACACGCCCACCGGTGTCACCAAGTTTGGGATGGAAGCGGTGCGGCCGTGGGTGTCCCGGGGCGTGTTCCTCAACATTGCCGCCGTCGTCGGGGTGGAGATGCTCGACGAGGGTTTCGTCATCACTCCGGAGCATCTCGAAGCCGCCTGTGAGGCTCAACAGGTTGAGGTGCGTGCTGGTGATGCGGTGATTTTCCACACCGGCTACGGCGCAGCTCTGTGGATGGTCGACAACCAGAAGTACAACGGAAACTCCCCGGGAATCGGCTGGGACGCGGCTCATTGGCTGAGCGACCGGCGAGTATCGCTCGTTGGTGCGGACAACTGGGCCATCGAGGTGCTACCGGGGGAACAGCCGGAGGCGCCCATGGTGGTTCACCAGCACCTCTTGGTGGAGACGGGCACTTACCTCTTGGAGAACATGAAGACCGAGGCGCTGCTTGGCTCTGACCGCAGTGAATTTCTCTTCATTTGCGCCCCCATCAAAACCAAGGGATCAACGGGGTCCATGGTCAATCCGTTGGCTATTTTCTGACGCTTCTCCACATCGGACGATTCCAGTGCGCGATCGCCATGCACGGCCCGGAAGGGGTGATGGCCTTGTTAGCTACCATATGTGCATCACTGGCTGACGCCTTTATGTCTATTGGCGTTTATGTCTTGGCGTTGTCGGCAGCCGGCACCTGGATCCGTCTCCGCTGGGGGTCGGCTATTTCGATGCACCTGACGCGTCGTCGCAGGTGGGGACCCGTGCTGGGGGCACTCGTCACTGTGCCCCCAGGATGTCTGGGTGTACTGGCGATCGCACGCTTGTACAGCAGGGACAAGGTGACCTACGGAACGCTGTTGGCCAGTTTCGTGGCCACGATGGGCGACTCCGCGTGGTTGTTGCTGGCCAGTGATCCCCTGCTGACCCTGGTCCTCAAAGTCGCGCTGGTGGGCATCGGCACCGTGGTGGGGTACGTTGTCGATGCCCTCGGCGCCCCGTCAGCTGCCCGGGCGATGACCGCTTTGGCGGCACGCGTACCACTCCGTGGCCGCCCAACGATGTCTTCCCCGGCGTTGCTCAGCGCCACGCCTCGACGGTACGCCGTGGCTCTCCCACCACTCGACGGGCCGGCACCTTTTTCGGCTCGGCCGCTTCTGCTCCCTAAAACCATCGTCGTCGCACACACCCGTCCAGAGACCAGCAGAATGCGGCCTACTGCTTTGATGTTGACGGTTGTCGGCGGTCTCGGTCTGTTCATCGCAGCGCCGGTGACGTTTCAGCAGAAGAGTCCGGAGGATATGGCCGCCCCTTTCGGGGGCCTCGACATCTACACCCTCCTGGGTGTCTGCGGATTCGCCCTGGCGGTGGGTGTGCTGTGCCAGGCACCGCGACGAGGCTGCGGAGAGTGCACCGAGGCGACCGACTCGACCCTCGGGTCGATTCTGACCATCGGAATCCGGGAGGCAGCTCACATCACCGCCTGGGCCGGTGCAGCATTCGCCGCCTGGGACGTACTCAGCGAGGTCGGCCTGCTCAACGCCGGCTCATTACCGCTGGGGGGCGTGATCGGCATCGTCATGGTCGCTGCTCTGGGGTTGATCCCTGCCTGTGGCGTGGAGGTCGCAGTTGCTGGGCTGTTTGTCGCAGGAGGGCTCCCCTTGCCCGCACTGGTCACCTACCTGGTGAGTCAAGACGGCTCCGGGCTCATCCCGCTAGCGGTGTCACGGCCCCATACAGCCCTGACCACGTCCATCATCACCACGACCATTGCCGCGACGGTCGGGCTCACGATGCTCCTGGCCAGCTAACGCACAGGCGCCGCACCACAGGCTCGTCGCCCCATACGAAGACCACGTTCCCCCGAATACTCAGCCAGCACCACACCACTCACGTTGGGAGCACATATCGTGTCGCACACGAAAGACACCATCGAAGCAACCACCTACCGCGCCCTCTTCGAAAAAATGCCCATCATCGGATACGTCGTGGCCACCGATTGGAGGATCGTCGCAGTGACCGACCGGTTGCTGGAGGAGATTCACCGTTCCCGCGAATCAGTGGTCGACAAGGACGTGTTCGAGGTCTTTCCGGACAACCCCAACGACCCCACCGCGAACGGTGCAGCGGTGTTGCGCGCTTCCCTTGAACGCGCCTTCACCTCCGGGATGCCGGAAAAACTTCCACGCCAGCGCTACGACGCTCCCCCGGCAGAGCCCGGTGGCCGCTTCGAAGAGCGGTACTGGATGCCGGAGAACGTGCCCGTTCACGACCAGGACGGCAAAGTTGCCTACGTCATCCACACTGTGGTCGACGCAGGCGCGGGCCCCCACTAGGGTGCCTGGGCGGCAACGCTGCCTGAGGCGGATTCAGGTTTCGGCCCCTTGTCCGCAAGGCAGGCGTTGCCGCCGCCAATCATGCACCGTTATGGGCCGGTCGCTGTGCCTGAACGGGCGAAACCCGACCTCCAGGCACACCCCTGAAGTAGGCACGACCACCACGGCAACCGTGAACTGATCAGCGTGTAAGCACGAGAGGTATCGCCATAGGTGGTTCCGACCGCGCACGGACTACGGATTCCTCACCGTGCGCCCTGGCAATGACGGCCGGGGCGAAAGGCAAGGCCCGGTTTCCTGTGGCGAGAGGAAATGCGTGAAAACCGCTACCTGAAGCGTGTTCCCCACGTCCACCTGTATGTGGTCCTAGCCCTTGATGCCCACGAGCCCCCGGAGCCTCTCAACGCCCGGCAACGCGCTACACGGCCTTGGCCGGCAGTTCGTTGGCCGCTCCCCCCAAAGACGTTCCCGCACCGTCCACGAACCCATCGACAAGTTCCTTATCAACTTCCACCGAAAGGCCTTCCATGTCCGCTACTCCAGCTCCCGACCTCGTCGTCCTCGAAGCCAAGGTCTTCACCGCTGACCCCGCCCAGGAGTGGGCCGAAGGGTTCGCCGTGATCGACGGGCGCATCAGCGCCGTCGGCACGAACGCCGACATGCGTGCCCTGGCCGGCCCGCACACCAAGGTCGAGACCCTGGGGGGCCAACTGGTCCTACCGGGCTTCAGCGACGGCCACGCCCACCTGGGCCTGGGGGGAGCCATGCTGGCCTGGGAGCTGCCGATCCAACCGACCGACTCGAAGGAAACCATCTTCGACAAGGTCCGGGACTGGGCCCGGACGTTGGGCCCGCAGGAGTGGATCGTCGGTGGCATCGTGGGCAGCACGGTGATGGATGTGGTGGGCAACATGGAAGACCTCGCCGCCTTGGACGAAGCCGCCGGAGGACGTCCGGTGCTGTTGCGTGATGATTCCATGCACAACCGCTGGGTCAACTCCACGACCCTGGAGCTCATGGGAATCACCGCCGACAGCCCCGATCCCGAGGGCGGCCACTACGTCCGTGACGCCGCCTCCGGCGGGGCGCTGACCGGGGTGCTGCACGAGATCGCCTCAGCGGAGGCCGAGACGGTGTTGCTGGCCTCTTTGACCGATCCCGCGGCACGTCATCGGGTTTCCATCGCCACGGCGCTGACCACGCTGAACTCCTTCGGGATCACCAGCGTGCAGGAATCGGCGACGATGGAGTACATCTGGACAGCTTTGGCGGATTTGGAGTCGAGCGGGGAGATCTCCGCCTGGGTGGTGGGATCCATGCCGATCCGCCCCTTCCTCGAGTCAGGCACGACGGGCGAGGAACTCCTCGACATCGGTGAGGCCCATCGCAGCGAGCACGTGCGCCCGGACTTCATCAAGGTGGTCCTCGACGGGGTACCCATGACCCGCACCACCGCCATGTTGCGCCCCTACGTCTGTCATGGCCGGCATGAGGACCCCAAGTTCCGCGGGGAACCGTACTGGAACCACGACGACCTGGTCGAGACCCTGCGCCTGTGCTACGACCGCGGACTCAATGCCAAGCTGCACGCCACCGGCGACGCCTCAGCCCGTCTGGTCCTGGATGCCGTGGAGCAGGTCCGGAAAGAGCGCGGCCCGGGCCCGATCTTCCAGATCGCCCATGTGGAGTTCCTCGAGGACGTCGACGTGCCCCGTTTCGCCAAGCTCGGCGTCGTCCCCGACGCCTCTCCGTACATCTGGTACCCCGGGGTCATGCAGGAAAGCATCGCCCAGCAGATCCCTGCCGAGACCGTGGACACCAGCTGGAAGACCAAGGACCTCCTCGAGGCCGGAGCGCTGCTGGCGGCCGGCTCCGACTGGCCCTGCGCGCTGCCGACCCCGGACCCGTGGATCGGGCTGGAAACCCTGGTCACCCGGCAGAACCCGGACCCGAAGGTGACCACCACCCTCAATCCCAGCCAGCGGCTGGAGCTGAAGCAGGCCATCCTCGCCTTCACCCGCAATCCGGCCGAAGCGATGGGCCTGGGCGAGGTGACAGGCTCCCTCCGGCCAGGATTGTCGGCCGACTTCATCGTGCTCGACCGTGACATCTTCGAGATCCCCGCCAATGAGGTTCACCGTACCCGGGTGCGCCGGACCTTCTTCGCCGGCGCCCAGGTTTACAACGCCGACTCCATCAACACCCCGGCCCAGTAGCTCGGCCAAATTGGGGCAAGGCCGTTGCCCTACGAGAACTCACCCCGTCGCTGATCACCGAACGGAAGATTCCTGCCTCGTCTCAGCTACCGAGATTGTCACCGTGCCGTGATTCCTCGCTACCCGTTGACTCGCCCCGACGACCGACTTCAGCAGGTATGTGTATCCACGTCCCGAGGACATGACGCGGATCCTCGCCACCACGACCGGCTCCTCCCGAGCCGGCGCGAAGAGGGGCCGGCTCGGGGGCAAGGGGCGCACAGCGCGCCTTGCCCCCGAGGCGCCAACAGTGTGCGCGGATAGCAGCACGGGGCAACCGATCCGACGATCCCGCACCTGAACACCCGGCTCTCGTCTTCACTTGGCTATCCGACGGTAGCGCCGTGGGTCACTCGGCCTGCGGCGCGATGCCCAGCGCAATCGGTGATGACGGCAGCGTCCGGGCTGCTTTAGCGACGTGCAACTACTGCCGCGCTGTTGTCCAGGCGCAGGGCAGGAACTTGCCATCGATGGAGATCACAACGTGGGTGCCGTCGGGATGCTCGGCAGTGTCGAAAATGATGCTGCAATTGATGGCGCTCATGATGCCGTCGCGGAAGTTGGCGCATATCAGTGCTTTACATGCGGGGCCGTAGACCTGTTCGAGTTCGTGGAGCCGGTAAATGGTCGGGTTGGTGGAGACGTCATGCGCGGCGCAGGCCCTGATAGCCGGCACCCGACTCACATCGGTCGACGTCCCGGACCAACTCGGCGTCATCACCGCGGACGACATCCCCGCCGCAGTCCTCACCTCTCCCCCACTCACGACCATCGCCGTGGACCACGTCACCGAAGCGGCTCGCACTAGCACGCATCCGCTGGCCGCGGCGATCGCCGCGGCTGCGCTTGGACGCCCCGGTCACCAGCGAGCTGACCAAGGCTGCCGATCATGGCGTTGCCGGGTATGGCGGAGGCCGTCTCATCAGAGTCGGGTGCCCATGATGAATCGACCCCGCAGGTCTGTGCGCCGACGCTAACGAACTCGTTGAAGCTCGCGTGACCTGCGCCCGAGCGGTCGTCACGGCCACCGGGTGGGTGGCAGGCCTGATCGGCGTTCGTGACGAGTTGCGGACAAAGGTCGCCAGACTGTGCAAATACCCTACGATCAGGGCCTCCGTACGATCATGGTCGCCGGTGACGACGTCCGCACCGCCCGCGCCCGGATGGCGCTGGCCGGGATCGGCGACGTGCACGCCGAGCAGCTCCCGGCAGACACAGCCAACGCGATCGCAGAGCTCACGGCGAGGCGACCGACGGCCATGACTGGCGCCGACATCAATGACGCCCCGGCTCTGGTGACCGCGACCGTGGGCATCGTCATGGGGGCCATCAGGTCCGCCGCCGACGTGGAGTCCGGCGACGTCGCCTCCACCGGCCGCGACCTGCCGTTGATTCCCGCCGCCTTTGCTCAGGCCGGCGGGCGCGGAAGATCAGGACGACCACCATCATCCTCGCGCTGGGCGTCATCGCGGCCCTGTTACCGCTGGCGCTGTTCGACGCGTTGGGCCTCACCGAAGTCGTCCTCGTCCACGAGGTCGCCGAGGTCGCCGTCATTCTCAACGGCGTCCGCGCCGCGCGCCGCCCGGACGCCGTGCGGGTCGAGAGATGACTCACCCCACACGATCAGTATGAAACCAACCGCTTCCACCCTGGCCGGCGAATCCGCGAAGGGCTCGGCATTCGTTGCTTGTGGTTCAGTGGACGTCCCCTTGGTCTGTGAGAAGACCAGCGGCGCGGAGTTCCTCGCGCGCCTGGGCGAGGTCCTTGTCCTCGAGCGTAAAGGTGTTGAAGCGGGGCTTGCGGAACGTTGCCCAGCCGATGAACAGGCCGACAGCTGCGACGCCGGCAATGAGGCCATACATGAGTTGCGGGTTATCCAGCAGTGCGGGTGTGGCCACAGCGAGCACCGCAGCAAGGATGCGGGCGACGGCGAGGATCGCGCCTTGTGCGGAGGAACGGAGCAGTGTGGGGAAGGATTCTTGCGTCCAAACCTTCATGATCGCCTCGAAAGCGAAGGCCATCCCGACAACTTCCATCAGAATGCTGTAGATGAAGGTGACCGTGGTCAGTCCGAACAGGGCTGGGACCGCGAAGGCGGAGACAACGAGGATGGCACCGACAATGTAGTACACCATGCGGTATTTGGTATCAACGATCCGCATGAACCAAAAGGCGAAGACCACTCCAAGCGGAATCGATAGAAGGGTGATAGCAGATACGAACGAGACGGAGAGGCCTACGACGTTCACGCCGATGAAAGCCCCGAACTGGCCGGTGGTGTTGGCCGCGAGGTTGGCCAGGGCGTAGAAGCCCAGCAGACCTAGGAAGGGCACGAGGTAGATCCGCTGGGTGAGGATGTCCTTGATGCTGGACCGCTCGGCTCTCAGCGTGTGTGCGCCGGACTTCTTCTCCTGTTCCGCGGAGGTCCATGCGGCGGACTCCGGGATCGTCAGCCGCAGCAGGAGCACGATGAGGGCGACGGTGCCGACGTGCCCGAAGATGATCTGCCCACCAAGCAATCCCATCTCGCCCACAAGAATTCCAATTCCGGTGGTGGCAGCGATCCCCAGCAGCCAGAGCACCTGGGAGAAGCCGATAAGCTTCCCCCGGTTCTCGTCACTCGCCGCCTCAGCGATGGTGGACAGCGACACCGGCAGGTCGGCACCGCTTCCCAGCCCCACGAGGAACATAGCGATGACCAAGCCGACGAAACTGGTCGAGAGGACTAGAAGTGTCGCGCCCGCGGCGATCATCGCCATGGTGATGATGAAGACCGAGCGACGACCGAACACATCGCCCAGGCGTCCACCGGTAAGAGCACCGATGGCGATGCAGAAAGTCAGCACCCCGGACAGCAACCCGATCTGATCGCCGCTGATTCCGACCGGCTCCTGATACAGCACCAGCGCGGTTCCGGATCCGACGATCACCGATGCATCGATATATGAGGCCATTCCCGACACGATCGCAACCCACCACGGGTTGGGACTGCGCTTGGCTCGTGATGCGACGTAGGACATGTGTACTCCTTTGGACAATGCAACGCTGCGCGCCAGGGGCGGGAGCAATGGCTCAGGGTGAGACCACTCACATTGAGATTGCCGCTCAGAGTATCGTATCTACCATTCGGAGCAAAGCATATATTTTCCCCAGGAACACAAATAGTATCTTGACAAAGGCCGAGGCGCTGACGTAGTGCGCGAGGTGAACCGTCCCGAGGGCTGTAGTGGCGGTTACTTCGGAGAAGGCAGGTGACTATCGACGAACTGGCGCAGACACTGCGTGAGCCGCCCAACGAGCACTATGCCGCAGTGCGCTGGTGGCTCGCCGAGGGCCTACACACCGAGGACGCGCTGCGGCCCAAGATCGATGCGGCTGCTCCTTTTGGCGTCGGCCGCGTGGAGTTCCTGGCCATGGAGGAAGACAACGTCGATGACGCACGTCGCATCTGAGGCTCGGAAGTATGGGCCCACGACTCTGAAGTCGCCTGCGGGTGGCCAGCCCCCCATACACCAGACTTCAAGCCCGCGGCTACTATGACAATGTCCTCGACATCGCCGCCCTCACAGGCGGTCGAGAACCGCGTGCGCATGAGACCCGGGCTCGACCATACGGGCTGCTCGGCCCCACTATCCTGGTCCGCGAGGCAAGCGAATATGAAAGCGGATCCGAGGGCGGTGTGTGACATGCTCGCTTCAAGCACCGGCACAAGAGAGGCAGTAGACGGGATGCCACAAGGACGCGATACGGCCGCGGACACAACCGCGGTAACGAACCTCGCACCCGTAGTCGACCCGGATCCGCTGAACCTGGTCATGTCGCTGACTCTGATCATCCACCACGCCGACAGCGAAGCGCAGCGTCGCGACGTGATGGCGTCCATCCAATTCCCCACCGACGACGTGCAGATGTTCCTCGTCGTGAACGCCCTCACTTATCACGGAGCGATGCGACCTACCGACGTGGCCACCATGTTGGGCACCGGTCGAGCCAACCTTTCGAAGATCGCCCAGCGCCTCGTCGAAGCCGGACTCGTCGAGCGCCTGCCCGATGAGGAAGACGGGCGCAGCACGCTCCTGGCCCTTCGCCCACTCGGACGCGCCTACGGGGAACGCATCGTTGCTCGCAACGAGCAGTTCATCAACGACCTCCTCGTTGAGTGGAGCGACGACGAAGCCCGCACACTGAAACGGATGCTCGCCCGACTCTCCCGCCAGTGGGTCGCCTCCACGCAGCGATCGCGACCTCTGCGCCCCCTTCCCCCGGCGCCCCACCCCTGACCCTGGACCGCTTCTACCTGGATCGTCAGGCAGGAGCGTTGAATGCTTGACGCTTGGCGTACGCACGGGCCGCGCGCACACGATCTCCGCACCGGTTCAAGCGCCAATGGCGGCGCGCGCGGGTACGCAACGGGAACCGCCCACACGAAAGTGCGGCGCAGACAGCGAGAACACTCGCGTCTGGGCCCGTGGCCAACCCGCCTAAAAAATCGATTCACAATGCGGTGAGCTGTCGGTAGCAGATCAGCACGCAGGCCAACTGCATCAGCCTGAGATGGAGATCGACCCGGCGTTCCCACCGGGCACGGAGCCGCTTGTAGGCGGGGAGCCAGGCGAAGCCACGTTTCACCACCCAACGGTGCTGACCAAGTCCGGAACCGTGGGCGATGCCACGGCGGGCGCTGCGCGGGGTGAGCTCACGGATGCGCAGCATCTGCCGGTACTGGTCGGGGCCATAGCCACGGTCGGCAAACAGTTCGCGGGGTTTGCGGCGGGGCCGGCCACGGACGCCGCGGATCGGTGGGATGGAGTCCACCAGGAGCAGCGCCTGGGTGACGTCGTTGCGGTTGCCCCCAGTGAGGCTGATCTGCAGACGCCGTGGGCGTTGACGATCAGGTGATGTTTGGAGCCGGGCCGGCCCCGATCGACTTCGGCTGGGGCCGAGGTGCCCCCCCTGAGGGCTCGCACGTGCGAGCCGCCCACCGCGCGCCGGTCCAGATCCAGTGCCCCGGCCGCACGCAGCTCGGCCAGCAACGCCTCGTGCACCGCCGGCCAGACCCCAAGCTTCGGTCCAGTCCCGCAACCGCCGCCAGCACCTCACCCCGGAAACGCCCAGCAGCTCGCGCGGCAGCTGATTCCAGCCGATCCCGGTCTTGAGCACGAACACGATCCCCCGCCAGAGCGGCCCGGTCATCAACCGGCCGACGTCCCGGGGGGCGGTACCACCTGGGTGGACGTGGCGACAGCAGCGGCTCGACTCGCTCCATCGAGTACAGAACGGACACTGGTCGTCGGAAAACACCACCGGCACCACTGGGGCGTCCACGGGGCCCGCTGCCAGCAGGTCCGCCTCATCCCGAGCCTCGACCGTAGAGCGCTGTCACCCCCAAAGGGGCCCCGAGACCCGTGCAGCAGTCCCGACCACGTCCCGGAGCACGGAACGCGGCCCACGCCCGACGACTTCAATCGAAGAGACAAAGGGGCGGTGGCATGCGGAACCACCCCTTTCTCATGCCTGGATTCGCAGTGTGCAAATGGTGCCGGATCACCCCGGGGTGGTCCGGCAGGCACGTGACCCTGTCAGGCTTCGCGCCCGAGCGTGATGCTCGATGTCTCGTGGGGTTGATTGGGCTTCGCTTCGACATCGAAGCCGTTGACCCTCTCTGAGGGGAAGCCGACCCAAGCCATCAGACCTCCGAACCCTGAGCTATACAAGTCGGCAACAAGCGACATAAGGTGATGTCGCGAGTGAAGTAAATGAGTAAACTAGTCAAACTTCGCTGGGCTTCAGCCCGGTCGAAGGATCTGTCCGCGCTCAAAGGAGAACCATGACGATCGGTGACCATCGAAAAGCGCTCACAAGCCCTCCGATCGAGTTCCGGCCCGAGCTGCGCTGGTGGCTGGCCGAGGGGCTGCACTCTGACGCGACGTTGCGGAGTGAAATCGAGACGGCGCATCGCCTCGGCTTCGGCGGTATGGAGTTCCTCGCCATGGACGAGGGGAACATCGACCACGCCCGTTACGGGTGGGGTTCTGAAGAATGGGTCAACGACTCCAGGGTTGTAGTTGAGGAAACCACGGCCAGGAACATGTCGGTCAGCTTCACGTCGGGCACCAACTGGTCAAATGCGAACTTGCCGACCATTGATCCTGACCACCCGGCGGCCGCACAAGAGCTGAACGTCGAGGTGGAGGAGGTCTTGGGTCGAGGCAGCCGGCAGGGGGCGCTTCCCCGTGTGGACCTCAACGCGAAGCGTTCTGGTGCACGAGTGCCCGGTGAGCGCGTAGCGCCGCGGGAACAGCACCTCGTTGCGGTCGTCGCGGCTCCGAGGGCGGCGGGTGGTAGCAACATTCTGGATGCTACGGGCGTCATCGATCTGACGTCCCTGGTGTCGGAAGCGGGAGAGCTCGAGTGGACAGCACCCGATGATCGGCACTGGCGAATCTTCGTGTTCTGGTCCCATGGAACGGGCCAGACCGCCTCACCATCGGCATCCGTGAATTACACGGTGAACTACCTCGACAAGGATGGGGTCGAGGCAGTCATCGATTACTGGCGGGACGTGGTTCTCACCCCGGAGTTGAAGCGTGAGATTGCGCGAAACCCGCGTGCGCAGATGTACATGGACTCTCTCGAGCTGTCGACCTGGGGTGCGGGTGGAATGTTCTGGGGACGCACGTTTGTGGACGAGTTCCACGAACGACGCGGCTACGACATCACGCCCTGGCTTCCGTTCCTCGTGCGTCAGACAGAAGCGTTCTCGGCAACGACGGTGTATACCTACGCCCCTGCTGAGACACGCGCCGTCGAGGTGGAGAAGGTACGTTTTGACTACGTGCGCACGCTCACCGACCTCTACATCGAGAACATGCTGCGCCCATTCGCGGACTTCTTGCACGACAACGGACTGCTCCTGCGTGCGGAGATCAGCTACGGGCTGCCGTTCGAGCTCACACGACCCGGACCCGAAGTAGACGGCATCGAGACGGAGTCTCTGGAATTCGCGGCGCAGATCGACGCCTACCGGATGCTCGCCGGCCCTGCCCACCTGTTCGGAAAGCAGTACTCGTCAGAGACGGGTGCCACCACGCGCAACCACATGCTCGACCACCGCTTCTACGACCAGATCATCAACACTCAGCTGGCAGCGGGCATCACCAAGACGGTGCTGCACGGCTGGGCAAGCCGCTCTGGCGCGGAGGGAGTCACCAGGTGGCCAGGCCACGAGGGAATGTGGCCCATGTTCTCCGAACGCTTCGACACCCGTCAGCCAGGAAGCGAGTTCTACCCTCAATGGAATGACGCGATCGGCCGCTACCAGTACCTACTGCGGCAAGGGCGACCACGCGTCGACGTCGGGATCCTGCGCACCGATCACTTCATCGACAACATGATCGGGGTCGCACTCTTCGATAGCGACGGCAATCGAATCCCCGATGAAGACGTGTACGGCCGCATGTGGATGCGGAACCGAGAAAATCAGTGGTGGCAGGACCTCGGAATGCAGGACGCCGGCTGGACCTACGAGTTCTTCGACGGCTCGCTACTCACCCATCCTGACGTCCATTTCGACGGGGAGGTCGTGCAACCCGATGGCCCGGGATACCAAGCACTGATCGTCTATCAGGAAGCGCTCGACCCCGACGTCGCCAAGCTGCTGCTCGAATGGGTGCACGACGGACTCTCGGTCCTCATCGTCAACAACACTCGCGAACTAAAGGTCCAATCCGAGAACACCTCGACGTACACCGAACAGGCCGCTGTCCGCACTCCCGGTCGAGACGGACGCGACGATGAACTGGCGGCGACACTCGCCGCTCTGCGCACAGCGCCCAGCGTTGCAGAGATCTTCAACCCTGCAGAAACCGTGGCGGCGCTGCGCGAACTCGGCGTGACGGGGCGTGCCGAGTTCGTCGAGGAGAACGAGAACATTCTCACCTACCTCCGTGAGGACGGCGATCTCCTACACCTCTTCGTATACCACTTCCTGTACGAAACGGGAGAGGAAACAAACGTCGCGCTCTCCCTGCCCGGCGAGGGATTCGTGCACCGGATCGACACTTGGACCGGCGCCCTCCACCGCCATCACGGCACGACCGCAGACAACGGACGCACGGAGATCGAGGTGACGCTCGCTCCCGGCGAAGCTGCACTGTTCACGGTCGACCGGTCTGCGCCCGCACAACCCTCCGCCGGCGCGACCCCCGAACCGATCGCGGACCTCACCGAGTGGTCGATCGTAGTGGAAAGCTGGGACGCGGGCGAGAACGAACTCATTGTCGAAGATCGCGGCCTCGGATACGAGACCCGCGAGATCCGTCCTCACACGGCAGTCACGCCAATTCAGGTCACCGAATCGCAGTTGCTGCCTTGGACAGAACTCGACCACGTAGGCCCGCACGTCTCGGGGATTGCGCAGTACACCACATCGGTGACCATGGGCGGTGCCCCGGATGCCGGGACTCGATACCTGCTCGACCTCGGCTCCACCAATGGCGGGTTAGGTTCGGTCTCCGTCAATGGCGCAGACCCGCGAGGCTTCGACACCTCACGGCCGGTGGTGGACGTGACCGACTTCCTCACTGCCGGCGAGAACGAAGTCGTGGTCCGCGTCTCCAGCTCGCTCAACAACCGTCTCATCGCAAGGGGTTACTACGATCGACTTCCTGACGCCGCGTCGAAGATGCATGGCATGGAGGCCTTCCACGCCACGAGAGTGCGGGAGCACGGTCTGATTGGGCCCGTCCGCCTCCTGGCACTACCGCGTTAGACTGCGCCTTTTCGTCTTGGCCCGATCGGCTCGGTCGGGCCAAGACGAAACACTGCCATGATGAAAAAGGAGGTTCATGTGGAGAACACAGCGCGGCGAACGGATGTCACCTACAGTTCGTTACTGCCTCCTGACCCGCTCGACCTCAGCCGTTCGATGACATCCATAATCCACTGGGCGGACAGCCGCGAGGTTCGACTGCAGATCATGGCGGCGGTGAAATTCCCCTTCGACGACATCCCCATGTTCCTCGTCGTCAACCAGCTCGCCTACCGCGGCGCTCTTCGCCCCACCGACCTTGCCTCCGTTCTTGGCACGACGAAGGCCAACATCAGCAAGATCGTCCAGAAGCTGGAAACGGCAGGACTCGTTGCCCGTGTGCCCTCGCCTAACGACGAGCGAAGCGTGCTCGTTGGCCTCACGCCCGCGGGCCGCGAGATCGGCCTCCGCATCGTTGATTTGGCAGCAGCAAAGATGAACGAGCTGTTGTCGACATGGGCGCCTGAGGACGTCGAGACCTTTCGGCGTCTGTGCGCGCGATTCACGAGAGATTCGTCGCTCCAACTGCCTCAGCCTGCCGTGAAAAGCAATCCAGTGTTTTGACGGCAGGCGTGTGGCTCATGCCCCGCGCGGCTACTCGCGATGACGGCGAGGTCGCCGCCGAAGACAGTGTTCGCGCGCCTGAGCTCTAGCTCAAGAGACTTGTGCCGTCTTCTTTGCGTACGCGCGTGCCGCCCGGACCCGGTCACCGCAACGCGTCGAGCACCACTGGCGTCGAGCGTGGGTCCTCAACAGAAAACGGCCACAGGACGGTGCCGCGCATTCGGCGAGCAGCGCGGCGTCCTCGCCCGTCACGAGAGCGACAAGGTCCGCCGCCATAAGGGACATCGCGTGCTCGACGGCCTGGGTGGCGGGATGCTCCTGTTCGCCGTGGAATCCGGCCGCAGAGTCCCACGTGAGCACCGTTAGAGCTGGCGTGTGCGTCAGCGCGCTGTTGACCGCCTCGACCGCGCCATGAGCAGGCGGGGACCCGGAAACGGTCGCGTGGAGCACGCTCCGCACCGCTTCTCGAAAGTCCCGTAGCCGCCGACTGCAATACTCCTGCAACTCCGCCTCGGGAGTAGCCAAGCCGTGTTCGATCATCCACGTCGTTGCTTGCGACGGCGTTTCAAGCTGATCCCTATCGCCCGGATCACCAATGCGTCCCGCGCTGTTGCTCAGCGACAAGGAAGGGTGGACGTCCTCTCCCGGGGCGGGGGGAAGCGCAACAGTCATGGTGGGCGTCGTCAACATGGTCTCATGGTACCGGCTTGCGCTTGCCATGAGAAGCCTCTAATCTGTCTCACGGTAGGAACTACTTCTATCCGTGAGAACACAGACGCGCCTTGAGAGGAACTTCCATGAAGATCACCCATGTCCGAAACGCCACCATGCTCATCGAGACCAACGGGATGCGGATTCTCGTCGACCCCATGCTGGGGGCGAAGGGGTCGATCTTGCCTGGCCCCACGACTGCCCCCAACAAGGAGCGCAACCCGCTCGTGGAACTCACGACTCCACTGGCGACCTTGCTGGACGTCGACGCCGTCATCGTCACCCACTCGCACCCGGACCATTGGGACGAGGCAGCCGCAGCGTTGCTTCCCCGGTCCCTTCCGGTGCTTGTGCAGAACAGCAGCGACCTTCACATGCTCAACGAGATCGGCTTTCTCCGGGCCACCGTCATGGACTCTCCCATCTCGCTTGGCGAGGTGACCATCACCCGCACGGACGGGCAGCACGGATCCGACTCGTTCATGGCTGACAACCCCGGGATGGGCCCGGTCAGCGGCTTCGTGCTGGAGGCTCCCGAAGAGCCGATCCTGTACGTCGCCGGCGACACCGTGTGGCACGAGGGCGTCGTAGCAGCACTCGAGGAACACAAGCCCGAGCTGGTGGTCCTCAACACCGGCGAAGCCACCTGGATCGATGGCGATGCCATCATCATGGGCGCCGACGACGTTCTGCGCGTGCACGAGATGGCACCGGCTGCGCAGATCATCGCTGTGCACATGGAGGCACTGAACCACTGCATCGTGACCCGTGATCAGGTTCGCGAGCTCGCGGCCGCCCACGGCATCACCGAGCTCGTTCACGTCCCCGCCGACGGAGAGACGATGAACTTCTGATGTTTCGCACCCTTCACCATCCGGGTGGCAGCAGCGTCCACCGAAAGAAACTTCAACGGCGCGTCGTCGGCGCACTTGCTTTCGGGCAGATCGTCGGCGGCATCGGTACGGGCGCAACCCTGAGCCTGGGGGCACTGCTCATCGTGCAGGTCTCTGGGTCAGAGGCTTGGTCGGGCATGGCCGCAACCACGGGAACTCTGGGGGCCGCCCTCTTTGCCATCCCTCTCGCTCGCCTTGCCAGCGCGAGAGGCCGCCGATTCTCGCTGTCGACCGGTGCGGCCGCGGCGATTCTCGGCGGCTTTCTGGTCATCGCCGCCGCGGCCGTGATGAGCTTCCCCCTGCTCCTGCTCGGACTGACACTCATGGGAGCCGCCGCAGCGCTGAACCTGCAGGCCAGATTCGCTGCGACGGATCTTTCCGAAGACCGCAATCGCGGACGAGATCTCTCGCTCGTCGTCTGGTCCACGACCTTCGGCGTCGTCCTCGGACCCAACCTCTTCGAACCCGGCGAGGCCCTCGGCGCGTGGTTGGGACTGCCACCCCTCACCGGCGGCTTCGTCATCAGCATCACCGGGCAGCTACTTGGCCTCATTGTGTACCTGATCAGTCTCCGGCCCGACCCGCTGCTGCTCTCCGTTGCTGCACTCCCGCCCGTCGCACCAGGTGAACCGAAACCGCGCACGCATCGCGCCCTGGCGACCCTGCGAACCAATTCGGCCGCCCGGCGCGCGACGATCACGATCGCGCTATCGCACGCCGTGATGGTCGCGCTCATGGGGATGACACCCGTGCACATGACTGGTCACGGGTCCACCCTGACGATCGTCGGCGTCACTCTCAGCCTGCACCTGGCAGGGATGTACGCCCTCGCCCCGGTATTCGGATGGTTGACCGACAGATGGGGCGGGAGAACGGTCGTCCTCATCGGCCAAGGGCTTCTAGCGACAGCCCTCGTGATCGGGTTCTTCACTGCCGATTCAATGATCGGCGTCATGTGGGCACTCGTCTTCCTCGGAGTGGGATGGTCCGCCTCGACTGTCGCCGGTTCAACGCTCCTGATTCAATCCGTCGACGCCCCGCAACGACCGTCGGTGCAGGGCATGTCCGACGCACTCATGAACGTTGCCGGCGCGATAGGCGGCGCTCTCGCCGGACCGATCCTGGCAGTGATCGCATTCCAAGGTCTCTCTGGTGCACTCCTTGTGCTCATTGCGATCGTGCTGGTCATTCAATTCAAGAGGCAGCAGCCGCTTTAGTCGACCAGCCCCTGGAACACCCCTCCACCTCGGAGGGGTGTTCTTCTATTCAGCCCCGAAGGCCCGCCCACCCCCGAAACGATCCTTAAGTACTGCAATGACAGATTGTGACCGGTCATGTGGTCTGGTACTTGGTGGCGTGTGCGGGCTCAGATGGTGCAGCAGTGGGTGGGTGCCTGCACGGCGTTCGGTGGGCGGTTCGCCGAACGGTTTTGCGCGGGTGGAGTCACGCCGGCGGATGGCCGGTTATGTGCGCGGGTTGCTCGGGGGGCTCAAGCGCAAGAACGGCTGGAGCTTGGCTGAGGCTGCCGGCGACGCCGGCCCAGAAGGCATGCAGCGGCTGCTGAACTCCTACTCCTGGGACACCGACGGGCTGCGCGATGATGTGCGGGCGGTGGTGCTCGAGGCGATCGGGGACCCCCAGGCGGGGGTGCTGATCGTGGAGGAGACGGATTTCTTGAAGAAGGGCACCCGCTCAGCCGGAGTGGCCCGGCAGTACTGAAGGCACGGCGGGGCGGATCGAGAACTGCCAGATCGCCGGTGTTCCTGGCCTATACCTCCGGGCAGGGGCGGGCACTGATCGACCGCCAGCTGTACCTGCCCAAGGCCTGGAGGCAGGACCGGGCACGGTGCGCGGCGGCCGAGATCCCGGAAGACCGGGACTTCGCGACGAAGCCGCAGCTGGCCCAGGCGATGATCCAGCGCGCCCTGCAGGCACAAGTGCCCTTCGCCTGGGTCACCGCCGATAAGGCCTACGGGCAGGTCGGGGCGGGCGCGGCGGTGGCTGGAGCGCCACGGGGTGGCCCACGTGCTGGCGGTGCCCACCTCCCAGGCGGTGATCTCGATGGGCCTGCGCCAGCGCCGTACCCACACCGTGATCGCCGAACTGGCCCCGGACGCTTGGCACCGGCTCAGCTGCGGGGACGGGGCCCACGGGCTGTGGATCTATGACTGGGCGGTCGCCGAGATCCGCCCGGTGCGGGATCCGCGCTACGGGCACTGGCTGCTGGCCCGGCGGGCGATCAGCGACCGCACCGAGATTGCCTACTACCTCTCTGCTTCGGCCCCGCTGATACGGGCCTCTCGGAGCTGGTGCGGGTGGCCGGGAGCCGGTGGGCCATCGAGGAATGCTTCCAGACCGCCAAGAACGAAACCGGGTTGGACCACTACCAGGTCCGGGACTACACGCCCCTGGTACCGGCACATCACCTTGTCCATGGCCGCCGCCGCATTCTTGCTCCTGATCCATCAGGATGAGAAAAAGGGGGCCCGCCCGCGGAGCCATCCCCCAGTTGATCCCGCTGACCATCCACGAGATCCGGCTCTTGTTCAACCGGATCGCCCAGCCCATCCGCCACCTGCCCGAGCACATCTGGCACTGGTCGTCGTGGCGCCGAACATGCCAGGCTCGCGCCCGGACCAGTCATTACAAACACAGAGGTCACAATCCGTCGTTGCAGTACTAGCGGTGGCGGTGAGCATGGCGAGTGGGTGGCCGTCACGTTCTGGACCCAGCACTTCTCATGGCCCCGAGGAGCTCCTGTTGCCAGGGTCTGTGTCTCGCATGCCTGGCGCTCCGTCGGGATCGACGTGGAAGGGTCGTATCGGGTCGAGGCGATTTGATGGGTTGCGCCGGTCTCCGCGCTGACACGGCACAAGGAGGCTGCGAGTCTGGTCCAGCACTCAACTTTCCCTCCAGTAGTCCCCGCAGATGCTGCCCCCAGGTCCGTCTATTCACCTACGGCATGTCCTGGGCTCTTCAAGCCGCTCTAGACATTTCGCTCCTACAAGCGGGGCCATTGAGGAAAAGTGTTGCCTAGATCACATATGCAATGACACACTGGAGACGTTGCATTCTTTGAAACGATTCACTTCCGTCCTGTGCCATCCTCCATGGCCAGGCCAAGTAGATATGGAATCCTGCATGAATCTGCGTGCTTCATGTCGCATCGTCTCCACGATGGCCCTGGCGGGGTCGCTGGCCGTCGTTCCGGTGTCGCCCTCTTTTGCCCTGCCAAAAGCGCCGCCTGCTCAGCTGGCGCCCGAGGCCGTCGGGCTGACGGCTGAGACGTTCGCCGCCCCGCCCACCTCGGTTCGCCCGAAAATGCGGTGGTGGATGCCGCTGGCGCCGATGAAGGACTCCACCGTTCGGGCAGAGGTCGCGGACATCGCGGCTGCTGGATTCAGCGGTGTGGAGATTCTGGGGACGCCCACCGAAGACCCGTCGCTGGTGGCGGAGTACGGGTTCGGCTCCCCGGCCTGGAACCACACCATGGACGTCGTGCTCGAGGAGGCGGAGAAACACGGGCTGACCGTGGATTTCACAGCCAGTGCGTCCTATCCGGCTGCCGTGCCGATGGATCCCAACGCGCCGGCCACCGCGAAGGAACTGGTCCACGGTCGCGCCTTCGTGGACGGGGGCACACAGTTCAACGCCGCGGTCCCGGAGCCGACGCTGGCCCCACGCAACGGGGTGACCGAGAGGGAGCTGGTGGCCGTCACCGCAGCGCGGCTGGCGGAGGGCTCGACCGCGGAGAGCAAGCCGGTGCGGTTGATGGAGTCCAGCGTGGTGGACCTGACCTCGAAGGTCCAGGACGGGCGGCTCAGCTGGTCGGCGCCGGCCGGAGGCCAGTGGGTCCTGATTGCCTGGTGGCAGCGCCCGGACGGCGATACCGTCGACAACGTCACCTCGCCCACGTCGTACACCGTCGACCACCTGAGCGAGGCCGGCGCCACTGCCCTGACCGAGTTCTGGGAGCAGACACTGATCACCCCCGAGGTGCAGGAGCGGCTCGCCGCGACCGGCGGCGATATCTTCGAGGACTCCCTGCATCTGGATCCGAACATACTGTGGACCCCGGCCTTCCTGGCGGAGTTCGAGAAGCGTCGTGGCTACGACCTCACGCCCTACCTGCCAGCGATCTCGATCACCGGCCTGAACCGCTTCTTCAATTTTCCCGTCAACATCGAGACACCGGCCGACTTCGATTTCGAGGGCGACACCGGCGAACGTATCCGCAACGACTACTACCAGACGTTGACCGACCTCTACGTGGAAAACCACCTGGATCCGCTGCGCGAGTGGTCGAACGCCCAGGGACTGCAGCTACGGGTCCAGCCCTCTTACGGCCAGTCGCTGGAGATCACTCAAGCGGCCCTGGCCGTCGACGTGCCCGAGACCGAGAGCTTCCAGCTGCAGAACATGATCGACGGATTCCGCACCCAGGCCGCTGCGGTCCACATGGGCGACAAGCCGATCTACTCCACGGAATGCTGCGCGTCGTTCGGGGCGGCTCACGCCTTCAAGTGGGAACAGACGCTGTCGCAGGTGCACAAGAACCTTGCCGGTGGTGTGAACCAAGTGGTCTTCCACGGGTACCCGCACCAGGACGGCCCCGGCTCCATCTGGCCGGGCTGGTACCACTTCGGCAACGCCGGCTTCTCGGAGAACTACGGGGCCCAACCCACCTGGGCACAGGTGAAGGAGCCTGCGGACTACCTCGGCCGCCAGCAACTGCTGCTGCGCCAGGGCGAGGCCAAGGTCGATGTAGCGGTCTACCGCAACAGCTACTGGGACTACGGACGGGCCGGCAACGGCAAGCTCAAGGGCAAGCCTCAGTACTACAACGACAAGGGCCTCGAGCAGTCCGGATTCACCTATGAGTTCCTCAGCCCCGAACTCCTCGACCTACCGACCGCCACGGTCCACAAGGGTCGCCTCGACGCCGAGGGTCCGGCCTACAAAGCGCTGGTGATTGACCAGCAGGCCGACATGCCCGTCGAGTCGGCCCGGAAGATCGTCGATCTCGCAACCCAGGGTCTTCCGGTGGTGGTAGTCGGCGAGGCACCGACCCGCACACCATTCTTCGACGACTCAGGCACCCAGGATGCCGCCGTACAGGCAGCCATGGAGGAGCTGATGGCGATGCCCGGCGTGGTGCACGTGGCCGAGGAGGCCGATGTCACCGGGGCTCTCGCTCAACTGAAGGTGCAGGCCTCGGCGGCATACGACCAGGACAGTGAGGTCCTCAACGTCCGCCGCACCGATGGCAAGACGCAGTACTACTGGTTCTACAACCCAAGCAAGACCGACGAAACCGTCGAGGTGCAGCTGGAGGGCCGGGGTCAGCCCTATGAGCTCGAGGCATGGAGCGGCGAGATCAAGCCCATCGGCCAGTACCAAGCCGGCAAGGACAGCGTCACCACAGAGCTGAAACTGGCACCGGGCGAGACCACCGCGATCGCCCTGACGACCAACAACAGTCAGTTCCACGCCAAGCCCGGTGGCCTGTCCGTCACCAGCGGCGACACCGACGTGGCCTACGACGGCAAGAAACTGGTCGCTCAGGTCACCACCGAGGGGCAGCACAGCTTCACCCTCCACAGCGGCAAGACGCGCTCGGTCACCGTGGATGATGTCCCGGATGCTCCGGACCTGGGGCCGTGGCAGCTCTCCGTCGAGAGCTGGAAGCCAGGAGCTACCCCGGACCAGACCGTCAAGGAGACTCAGGAACTGACCCTCTCGGCCCTCAAGCCGTGGTCGCAGATCCCCGAACTTCAGGACGTCTCGGGGATCGGCACCTACACCAACGACTTCGTCCTTCCTGAGGACTGGAGCGCAACCAATGGTGCTCGCCTGGATCTGGGCGAAGTTTTCGACACTGTGAAGGTGACGGTGAACGGCCAAGAGCTTCCCGGCGTTGACATGATCAACCCCGTCGTCGACATCTCGCCCTACCTGCGGCCCGGGACCAATGAGCTGCAGGTGGAGGTTGCGACCACCCTGAGGAATACCATGCGGACGGTCCCGGGGTCGGGCCAGCAGAACGCCGCGCGACAGCCCTACGGACTGGTGGGACCTGTCCGGATCACTCCTTTCACCAAAGCCGTCCTCGGCTAGTACGGCCGACCCGCTTCCAGGGGCAGTGGCATCCTTTGGAATGGGTGCAGAGGGCCTTCCCTCCTTATCGGCCTGTTGGCCGATGAGGAGGGAAGGCGCCGTTCTAGGCCGGCGCCGAGGGAGCATGCCGAGCGGGGGCGGTCGAGACCAGGGCATGAAGCAGATGCCGCCGTGGGCGCGGTCCCGGTTGCGCCTGATGGTTGACCTGCCGGGATCAGGACCGCCCCACAGGACCTGGGCTCCCCTCCCGTTCTGCGCCGGCTACGGCCGGGGCACCTGCCGCTTGGCGCTACACGGCCTGTCGTTCATCACGAACATCGTGTCCTGCGGTGGAGGCGCGGACGACCAGTTCTGGTTCGGTGATCAGCTGTCGCGGCTCGAACCCCGGGCCTGCGGAAGCCTCGGTCAGCAGCAGCTCCATGGCCGCGCGGCCGAGCCCGACGGCGTTCTGCCGCACCGAGCTCAGGGGCACGGCAGCGGATGCGGCGAAGTCGATGTCGTCGTATCCAATGAGGGCAATGTCCTCAGGGACCCGGACGGAGCCGCGGAACAGCAGCCCTTGCATCAGGCCCAGGGCCAGCAGGTCGTTCGCGGCGAAGATCGCCTCAGGACGTTCAACTGCGGGCAGCCGGAGAATGGCGTCGGCGGCCTCCCGGCCGGCGGCGGTGGTCATGGCACTGGTCTCGAGCACCTCCGGCCCGGGCAGGCCGGCTTCTTGCAGTGCCGTGCGGGCTCCGTCGAGGCGGTCGCGCACCTGGCGCAGGCTGATCGGCCCGCCCGCGAACGTGATCCTCCGCCGGCCCAGGGACACCAGATGGGACACGGCCAGGCGGCCGCCTTTGACGTCGTCGACGGACACCGAGGAGAAGTCCTCCCGGTAGGTCTGCCGGTCCACCAATACCGTGGGAATGCCCCGGCTGCGGAGCCGAGCCAGGCGCGCCGACACGTCGCCGACCGGGGAGATCAGCACCCCGCGCACGCGCTGCTCTTCGAACAGGTCCAGGTAGTCCGCCTCTCGCTTGGCGTCCTCCCCGCTGTGGCCGACCAGCACGTTGATGCCCTGCGAGGCGGCGTGATCCTCCGCGCCCCGGGCCAGTTCGGTGAAGAACGGGTTGGAGGCGTTGAGCACGATCAGTCCCACGCTGCGGCTCAGCCCGGCACGTAGCTGGCTGGCGGCCGCGTTGCGCACGAATCCCAGCTTCTCGATCGCGGTCTGCACACGCTCCCGGGTGGCCGGCGTCACACGGTCGGGGTGGTTCAGCACGTTGGACACGGTCCCGACGGAGACCCCGGCGAGCTGAGCGACGTCCTTGACGCTGACGTTCATCACCGCGTCCTACCTTCCCTGGCCAGTGGCAGGCCTCAACCGTACTGACGGCTTTGAAACGGATCAACGCAGAACGGCATCTCCTCGATCCGTGATTGACGCCACACTACACCGTCCCTATGATCTAGTTCACACGACGATTGAAACGATTTACTAGTTGCTCTTCTGGCCCCATCACAAAGGTGAACACATCATGGAAGTAACAGCCTCCTCTCAGGACCGCCCCGTGCTGGCCTTGCGCGGGGCCCTGAAGACCTTCGGTCCTGTCGTCGCTCTCGCGGACGGCACGATCGAGCTGTGGGCCGGGGAGATCAACGCCCTGTGCGGGGAGAACGGGGCGGGAAAGTCCACCCTGGTGAAGATCCTGGCCGGTGTGCACGCCCCGGACGCCGGGGAGTTCACGGTGGGTGGTGAGCCGGTCTCCTTCCGCGGCGTCGCCGACAGCAAGGCGGCCGGCATCTCGGTGATCTACCAGGAGCCCACGCTGTTCCCGGACCTGTCGGTGGCCGAGAACATCTACATCGGCCGTCAGCCCCGGAACCGGCTCGGCCTCGTGGACCACGCGCGGATGCGCCGGGACGCGGCCGGTCTGTTCGACCGCCTGGGGGTCGACCTGGACCCGGCCCGCACGGCCGAGGGGCTGTCCATCGCTGATCAGCAGCTCATCGAGATCGCCAAGGCGATCTCCCTGGACGCGCGCGTACTGGTGATGGACGAGCCCACCGCCGCCCTGTCGGGCCGCGAGGTGGACCGTCTGTTCACGGTCGCCCGCGCCCTGCGCGACGCCGGGGCGGCGATCCTGTTCATCTCCCACCGCTTCGACGAGGTCTTCGGCCTGTCTGACCGGATCACCGTGATGCGCGACGGCCGGTACATCGCCACCCACCGCACCGCGGAGACCACCGTGGAGGAGATCGTGCGGGACATGGTGGGGCGCGACATCGATGCGCTGTTCCCCAAGCTGGTGGCGCAGATCGGCGAGCCGGTGCTTACCGTGAAGGGCCTGACCCGTCGGGGGGTGTTCGCGGGCATCGACCTCGAGGTCCGTGCCGGGGAAATCGTGGCCCTGGCCGGGCTGGTGGGCTCGGGCCGGACCGAGGTGGCCCGGGCCGTGTTCGGCATCGACGCCTACGACGGCGGCAGCGTCGAAGTCGTGGGTCGGCCGCTGAAGGCCGGGGACCCGAAGGCCGCCATCGCCGCTGGCATCGGTTTCGTGCCGGAGGACCGCCGGAAACAGGGGCTGGTCATGGACCTGTCCGTTGGGCGCAACGCGACCCTGACCTTGCGCGAGAAGTTCACCCGCCTGGGCCTGATCAACTCCCGAGCCGAGTCCGAGGCCGCCCGGGAGTGGACCCGGAAGCTGCAGGTGAAGACCGCCTCCCTCCACCAACCGGTTTCGACCCTCTCGGGCGGCAACCAGCAGAAGGTGGTGCTGGCCAAATGGCTGGCCACCCACCCGAGGCTGCTGATCATTGACGAGCCCACGCGCGGCATCGACGTGGGCACCAAGAGCGAGGTCCACCGCCTGATCTCCGAGCTCGCCACGGAAGGCCTGGCCATCCTGATGATCTCCTCCGAGCTGCCCGAGGTGCTGGGGATGGCCGACCGCGTGCTCGTCATGCACGAGGGCCGCATCGCGGCCTCCCTCGACCGTTCCGAGGCCACTCCCGAAACCGTCATGCACGCCGCCACCGGAGCCATGGAGGACCACCGATGAGCTCGCTTCTGGACCAGCGACCGGCCACCGAGCCCGCACCACGGGCCGCCCACGGCGAGGGTCACCGGTTCTCCCGGTTGCTCAAGCAACGAGAACTGCCGGTCATCATTGCGCTGGTGGCCTTGGTGGCATACACCAGCCTCAACAACCCGGCCTTCCTCTCCCCGCAGGGCACCAAGGACCTGCTGCTCAACGCTACGATCATCGTGATCCTCGCCGCGGGCCAGGCCATGGTCATCATCACCCGCAATGTCGACCTCTCCGTCGGCTCTGTGCTCGGCCTGGTCGCCTTCGGCACCGGGACTATCTTCTCGATCGCTCCCGGGGTACCCATTCCTCTGGTCTTCCTCGGCGGGATGGTCTTCGGCGCCCTGCTCGGTGCCGTCAACGGCACCCTGGTCACTTTCGCCAAGGTTCCGGCCCTGGTGATCACCCTGGGCACGCTTTACATCTTCCGCGGCCTCAACAACGCCTGGGCCGGCGGCACCCAGTACTTCGCCGGCGACCGTCCCACCGCCTTCGGCGCGCTGTCCGTGGACACCGTCCTGGGCATCCCCGTCATCACGGTCCTGGCCCTGGTGGTGGTTGTCGCCGTCGCGGTCTTCATGGGCGGCACCCGTCCGGGGCGCGACCTCTACGCCATCGGATCGGACCCCGACGCCGCCCGGCTCTTCGGCATCCCCGTGGCCAAGCGAACCCTCACCGTTTTCGTCGCCAACGGCGCCCTGGCCGGGCTCGCCGGTGTCCTCTACACGAGCCGCTTCAACGCCGTCGGCGCGACCACCGGAACCGGCCTGGAATTGGACGTGGTCGCCGCGGCCGTGGTGGGCGGTGTGGCCATCTTCGGCGGCAGCGGCACCATCCTCGGAGCGGCCATCGGGGCGGTGCTGCTCAACACCATCACCTCCTCCCTGACCGCACTGCAGGTCGACAAGTTCTGGCAGCAGGCCATCGTCGGCGTCCTCATCCTCGCCGCCATCCTTATCGACCGCCTGGCCGGCCTGCGCCGGGCTAAGCACCTTCGCGAAAAGGAGGGACGCCATGTCTGAGACCGTCTCCGTCACCGCCGTCGACACCTCGAAGCCGCTGCCCGACGACTCCGTCACCGGACCCCGCTGGTGGACCGGCCGCGACGCCGTCATGATCTATTTGCTCGCGGCGTTCGTCGTCTTCGCCGCGATCGCGATCCCGCGCTTCGCCACCCCCGTCACCGTCGGCTTCCTCCTGCTCGATGTCGTGGCCGTCCTGCTGATCGCCATGCCGATGACGCTGATCATCATCACCGGAGAGATCGATCTCTCCGTGGCCTCCATCGCTGGGATGACCAGTGCTGTCCTGGGCGTGCTGTGGGCCGGGGGCATGGGCATCTGGGCGGCGATCGCCGTCGCGATCCTCTGCGGGCTGGCCGCCGGTGCGCTCAACGGGGTGCTCATCGCTTACCTGGGCCTGCCCTCCCTGGCCGTGACCATCGGCACCCTGGCTCTGTTCCGGGGCCTGGCCTTGGTCATCATCGGCGACAACGCGGTGGCCAACTTCCCCGTCGAGGTGACCGCCCTGGCCTCTGCCCGGCTGGGGGCCACCGGCATCCCGCTCATCATGATCCCGGTGGCCCTGCTCGTGGTGCTCACCGGACTGGTGCTCCACAAGACCGCCTTCGGCCGCGGGCTCTATGCCATGGGCTACAGCAAGGACGCCGCCCGGTTCGTCGGCATCAACGTCAACCGCTCCAAGTTCCTGCTCTACCTCACCAGCGGTCTGGTCTCGGCCGCCGCCGGCGTCTTCTGGACCTTCCGCTACACCTCCGCCCGCTCCGACAACGCCTCCGGACTGGAGCTGACGGTCATCGCCGCCGTCCTGCTCGGCGGGGTCTCGATCTTCGGCGGCAAGGGCACCGTGCCCGGCGTCGTGGCCGGGGTCCTGCTGATCGGTGCGCTCAACTACGCCCTGCGCCTGGACCGGGTCTCGGACGTCGTCCTCGTCACGGTCACCGGCCTGCTGCTCATCGCCTCGGTCGTCGCCCCCAGCATCGGCGCGGCCATCGGGAAGTGGCGGCACACCCGCAAGCTCCGGAAACAGCTGACCCTCCCGCCCTCCGCCTGACCACCGTCCTCACCCACTCATCCCCGCCGGGACCGTCCCGGCAAGGAAGGAAACACCGATGTTCTCCACCCGATCCCGCGCTAAGCGCTTCACCGGTCTGACGGCCCTCGCGATGGCCAGCACCCTGACCCTGTCTGCCTGCGGCGGCGGCGGCTCGGCCGATGCGCAGGGTGAGGGCGGCGGCGAGGCCGTCACCGACGCCGCCATCACCTTCATCCCCAAGCAGCTGAACAACCCTTACACCGACGTCGTGCTCGGGGGCGGGCAAGAAGCCGCCGAAGCCGCCGGCTTCGCCTCCAACAACGTCGTCGGCCCGCTGGAGGCCTCGGCCTCCAGCCAGGTCACCTTCATCAACGCCGAGACCCAGGCCGGCACCAACGCCATCGCCATCGCCGCCAACGACCCCGACGCCGTCTGCGGGGCCCTGGGGGAGGCACGTTCGGCCGGGGCAAAGATCGTCGCCTTCGACTCCGACACCAACCCCGACTGCCGCGACCTGTTCGTCAACCAGGTCAATGCCAAGGACGTCGCCCTGATCCAGCTGGAGATGATCTCCGAGCAGATCGGCGGCGAGGGCAAGATCGCGATCCTCTCCGCCACCGCCAACGCCACTAACCAGAACGAGTGGATCAAGTACATGGAGGAGGAGCTGGCCTCCAACCCCGAGTACGAGAACATCGAGCTCGTCGCCAAGGTCTACGGTGACGACGACGACAACAAGTCCTTTCAGGAGGCCCAGGGCCTGCTGCAGGCCCACCCGGACCTGAAGGGCATCATCTCCCCCACCACCGTGGGCATCGCCGCGACCGCCCGTTACCTGTCCACCTCCGAGCACAAGGGCAAGGTCGCCCTCACCGGCCTGGGCCTGCCCAATGAGATGCGCTCCTTCGTCAAGGACGGCACCGTCACTGAGTTCGCCCTGTGGGACCCAGCCCAGCTCGGCGAGGTCACCGCCCACGCCGCCAAGGCCCTAGTGGACGGCACCATCACCGGCGCCCCTGGCGACACCTTTACCGCAGGCGAGCTGGGGGAGCGCACCGTCGAGGAAGGCGGCATCGTCGTCGTCGGCCCGCCGACCGAGTTCAACGCCGACAACATCGACGACTACGACTTCTGAGTCGTCGGCGACCTCCCGGTGCGAGGGCAACACGCCCTCGCACCGGGAGGTCTTCCCTTGGTTTTTCCGCCGGACCGTGACATTGCGATGACTGCCCCTCAACATCAGATCCCTCACCACAGACCTCGTCGTCCAATTGCTGGCCCTAGAAGCATCGAAGGCCCGCTGCGGGCAGCCTCGACGCAAGCGGTCTCCACCGAAATCTTCGACGAAAAGGCCGTCCTGTCTCTTGCCGACCAGTAGCCCGTTCTGCACACGGGGCGGGCTGCCCAGGCGTGTACGAAGCCGATGGTCCTTAAGTCGCCGCGATTTGCCCCGGATGACTTCGTCGAGCAGTGCCGGGCCTGGACAGAGCTGTTGCAGGGCAAGGACTTCACCGACGGCCGAAAAATGAGCAGTAGCGACGCAAACGGAGCCATTCAGGGGCTGATCCCCGCGAGGATCAACCCCTGAACGGGTGGTCTGCGGTTCCGTGGCCCCAGCGTGAAGCCAGCCTCGGTGCGGACTGGGTGGTCAGCTCCTGCGCTGCGGCGCTTAGCACGTCGCCCTCGGACGTCAACCCCTGGTGGTGGCGCGCTAGACATAGACAACGCAGCGTGGACCGTGCTGCACCAGCTGGATCGATCAGCTCATGGGAAGGACGCAACCGAACCGCGCGGCGGATCAACACGGCGCCATGGAGCGTACTGCACTCTTCCTGCAGGTCCTGAAGGACCGGTCAGCAGTTGGGCATGGATGTGGTTCATGCACCGGGTCCGAGCCGTAATAGTTGCGTCCTGCATGGTGGTGTACGGGTAGCCCGGTGAGTGCGTCGTCATAGACGAGGGCGGTCACCGCGTGATCCTTCGAGTGAACCTTCCACAGCACTCTCGAAGAGGACCATCACGATGACCGCTCCTTCCAGTATCGACCCTGCTCAGTTCCTGCACGAGCATCTCGCTCAGGCCTCTCCGGACCTGCTTCGGCAGATGCTGACCACGTTCGTCAACACGCTGCTCTCGGCCGAGGCCGATACGGTGTGCGGGGCCGCCTACGGGGCGTGCTCGCCAGAGAGGGTGAATCAGCGCAACGGCTACCGACACCGCGACTTCGACACCCGCGTCGGCACCCTCGACGTGGCGATCCCCAAGCTGCGGACCGGCACCTACTTCCCGGAATGGCTCTTGGAGCGGCGTCGCCGAGCCGAGTCCGCCCTGACTTCCGTGGTGGCCACCTGCTACCTGCTCGGGGTCTCGACCCGCCGGATGGACAAGCTCGTGCAGTCGTTGGGCATCACCGGGCTGTCGCGGTCGCAGGTCTCGACCATGGCCGGCGACCTCGACGAGCACGTGGAGTCCTTCCGCACCCGTCCACTGGATGCCGGCCCCTACATGTTCGTGGCCGCCGACGCCCTGACGATGAAGGTCCGCGAGGGCGGGCGGGTGGTGAAGGTCGCCGTCATGGTCGCCACCGGCGTCAATGCCGAGGGCTACCGCGAGATCCTCGGCGTGCAGACCGCCACGGCCGAGTCCGGCGCCGGGTGGCTGGGCTTCTTCCGGGATCTGGTGGCCCGCGGACTGGCCGGAGTGCGACTGGTGACTTCTGATGCCCACGCCGGGCTGGTGGAGGCCATCGGTGCGACCCTGCCCGGAGCGTCCTGGCAACGGTGCCGTACCCACTACGCGGCAAACCTCATGGCGACCACCCCGAAGAGCAGTTGGCCGGCGGTGAAGGCGATGCTGCACTCGGTCTACGACCAGCCCGACGCTGCCTCGGTGCAGGCGCAGTTAGACAAGCTCCTTGAGATGGTCGAGCCCCAGCTGCCGGCCGTGCACGCCCACCTGGACGAGGCCAGGGCCGACATCCTGGCCTTCACCACTTTCCCGAAGGGACTGTGGCGCCAGATCTGGTCGAACAACCCCAATGAGCGGCTCAACCGCGAGATCCGTCGGCGCACCGACGTGGTCGGCATCTTCCCGGACCGGACCTCGCTGATTCGCCTGGTCGGGGCCGTGCTGGCCGAGCAGCACGACGAGTGGGCCGAAGGCCGGCGCTACCTCGGTTTGGACGTGCTCGCCAAGTCCCGCCTGAGCCTCGTCAGCACCACCGCCGAACAGGAGGACACCACCGCCCCCGGCGCCCTCAGCGCCTGACCCCACCAGGATCACGCCGATCCTATACACCACTCAAAAGGACTTGACCGCCGTAATCGCCTCAGCGGTGAAAGGTGTCCACCCTGCAGATGGACTCCACGATCCCGTCGCGGTTCTTTGAGATTCCCCGGGCGCACCCGGAGACCACCGCCACCGCGGCGGAGCAGGTGTCGAGGGGGTCAGACTTGCCCCGGACCTGCCGGCGGCTCCTGCGGTCAGGACGGTCGACCTCCACGACCCATGCGCCGGGGCCACGACGAACGGGCCAACCCGGCGCCGTAGGCGCCGGTCCCTTCGATACCGACCGCCTGGATGGCTCGGTAGGAGTGCTCCCTTGGCGCAGGGCGCGGTAGTCGGCGTTGATGGCCGAGAAATCCTGACCGCTCACGTGAGCCCCGAGCGGATCGACGGTGGTTGCGTGGGCGGGTGGCGGAGTGTGTCCACGCCGACGAAGATGGCAACGGTGTCCGTTGATGCACTTCCTCGTCCGAGGCCTCGCACCAGCAGCACGCGGACGGCGAGCACGGCGGACAGGACAGTGGTGGGGCCCGAAGGGGCACCAGGCTCTGATGAGATCGCCCCGTCCTGACGGCCACGCGCCGATGCAATGACGCCACCCGCCCCGGCCGACAGATCCAAGATAGGGCCGTCTTCCGCCGGTCGACATATGAGTCAGACCCGAGCGAGGGAGACCACCATCCTCACGGTCAGCATAGAGGTCATCACGCAGCCTGCGCGGACGCCTGTGGGCAGGGTGGGACGAGTACTCTTACCTGTTTCCACTCGTCCTGGTCAGCGGCCGGTAGCTGGCCTGAGGTAGGGCGTGCACAGCATCGGGTGCCGGGACGTTCTAGGCCTCCGGCCTAGGAGCGACGCGAGGTTTTAGGGGTCGTGCGGTGGAGTCGCGCACGACCAGCTCGGGCTGGAAGCTGACGTGGCGGTGGTGGTGGTCGGGGTCGGTGATCTCGTCCTCGAGCAGTTCCACCGCGGTGCGCCCGATCAGTCGGGCGGGCTGGCGGATGGAGGACAGCGGCACGATCGCGGAGGTGGCGAAGTCGATGTCGTCGTAGCCGATCAGGGCGACGTCTTCGGGCACCCGCACCCGGTGGCTGACCACGAAGGCCTGCAGCAGGCCCACGGCCAGCAGGTCGTTGGCGGCGAACACCGCCTCGGGGCGCCGGGCCGCGGGCAGGGCGAGGACCTGCTCCCCGACGCGGCGGCCCTCCAGCACGGTCAGAGCCGTGGTCTCCACCACCTCCAGGGAGGCCCCAGCCACGGCGGCCACAGCCTTCTGGGCGCCGGCGTGGCGGTCGACGACCTGGTGCAGGGTGGCCGGCCCGCCCACGAAAGCGATCCGCCGTGCCCCCCCGGCCAGCAGGTGCTCCACGGCCACCCGCCCGCCCTCGACGTCGTCGACGGCCAGGGAGCAGTAGAGGCTCGGCGGGGCATGCTCGTCGACGAGCACCACAGGGGTGCCGCGGGAGCGCAGAGCGTCGACCCGCCCCCGCTGTGGGGACTGCGGGGTGATCAGCACACCCCTGACCCGCTGCTCCTCGAACAGGTCCAGGTACAGGGTCTCCCGGGCCGACGAGAGCCCGGCGTTGCCGGTGATCACGGCCTGGCCCAGTTTCTCGGCGGCGGTCTCCGCGCCCAGGGCGATCTCGTTGTAGAAGGGATTGGCGGAGTCCTGCACCACCAGCCCGACGGTGCGGGAGTGGCCGGCCTTGAGCTGACGGGCGACGTCGTTGCGCACGTAGCCCAGCTCCTCGATCACCTGCAGCACCCGCAGGCGGCGGTCCTTGGAGACCACCTCGGGGCGGTTGAGGACGTTGGAGACCGTCCCGATGGACACGTTCGCCTCCCGGGCCACGTCCTTGATGCTCACCGCCGACCCAGCCATGCCTTCTCCGCCTTCTCTTTTGGGTGTCTCGCTCTACACGCTGCGAGCCGGCCACGACACCAGCTCCAGGGTGTCGTGGCCCTTCCGCAATCCCATCCTAATGAGGGGTCTCTGCGTGACGCCGGGCCTCTCCCATCAGGACAGTGTGGTCAACACCCGCGGATCGTAGCGGACGGGCGCGAAGGTGGTGGCCACGATGTCTCGCAGGGCCTCGAGACTGCCCGAGACGATGCCGGCGGCTCGCATCTGCACCAGGACGTTGCCGACCGCGGTGGCCTCCACCGGCCCGGCGTAGACCGTGCGGCCGGTGCGGTCGGCCGTGAGCTGGCACAGCAAGGTGTTCTGCGACCCGCCCCCGACGATGTGCACGGTGCGGATCGGCCGCCCGGACAGCTCCTGCGCCTGCTCGATGGTCGTGGCGTAGGCCGCCGCCAGCGACTCCAGGATCGAGCGCACCACCTCGGCGCGGGTGCGCGGGGGCTCCACGTCGTGCTCCCGGCACCAGGCGTCGATGCGGGCGGGCATGTCCCCGGGGGCGGTGAAGCGGGCGTCGGTGGCGTCGAAGACCGGCACGGGACGGGTCACCGCGGCGGCCTCGGCGATCAGGGCGGCGAGGTCGCTGGTGCGCTGGGCGTCGGTGGCCCCGGGTCCGTCCCAGGTGCGGATCGACTCGGTGAGCAGCCACAGCCCCGACACGTTTTTGAGGAACCGCACCCGCCCGTCCACCCCGCCCTCGTTGGTGAAGTTCGCCGCCTGGCTGGCCTCGGTGAGCACCGGGGACTCCAGCTCCACCCCGACCAGCGACCACGTCCCGGAGGAGATGAACGCCGCGTCGTCGCCGGTCGCCGGGACGGCGACCACGGCCGAGGCGGTGTCGTGGGAGCCGACCGCGGTGACCTGCAGGCCGGGCCGGGCCCCCAGCTCCCTCGCGAGGCCCGGGAGCAATGCACCGATCGTGGTGCCGGGGGCAATGACCGGGGCCAGAAGGTCCGCAGGAATCCCCAGCTGGTCCATCAGCCCGGTGTCCCACTGCCCGGACCGGGCGTCGAGCAGCCCGGTGGTGGAAGCGTTGGTGGCCTCGGCCACCTGCTGCCCCGTCAGCCAGTACCCGATCAGGTCGGGGATCAGCAGCGCCCGGTCGGCGAGCTGAAGCGTCCCGGCGGCCCGGTCGGCGGCCAGCTGAAAGAGGGTGTTGAAGGGCAGGTGCTGCAGCCCGTTGCGCTGGTACAGCTCCTTCGGGCCCACCCGGGCGTGCACGGCCGCCACGCCGGCGGCCGTGCGCTCGTCGCGGTAGTGGTAGGGCACCCCCAGCATCCGCCCGGCCCGCAGCAGGGCGTAGTCCACCGCCCAGGAGTCGATCCCGATTGAGGCCACGCCGGGCTCGTCCCGCAGTGCCTGGGCCAGCCCGGCGGTCAGGGACCGGTGGAGCTCGGTGATGTTCCAGTGCAGCCCCTCCCGGTCGCCCTCGTGCAGGCGCACGGGCTGGTTGGGGAAGCGGGCGAGGTGGCGCAGGCGGACGCGCCCGTCCACGAATCCGCCCAGGATCACCCGGCCACTGGTGGCGCCGAGGTCCACCGCCGCCACTGTTCTTGTCATGGTCGTCTCCTTGTCGTCGTTGCTGTGCCGGGGCTCAGCGCAGGAACGCGGCGGCCACGCCGGCGTCGACCGGGATGTGCAGCCCGGTGGTGTGCGAGAGGTCCCCGGCGGTGAGGGCGAAGACCGCGTTGGCGACGTTCTCAGGCAGCACCTCGCGCTTGAGCAGGGTGCGCTGGGCGTAGAACTTGCCCAGCTCTTCCTCCGGCACCCCGTAGACGGCCGCGCGCTTGGCGCCCCAGCCCCCGGCGAAGATCCCGGAGCCGCGCACCACCCCGTCGGGGTTGATGCCGTTGACGCGGATCTGGTGCTCACCGAGCTCGGCGGCCAGCAGCCGCACCTGGTGGGCCTGGTCGGCCTTGGTGGCGGAGTAGGCGATGTTGTTGGGCCCGGCGAAGACGGAGTTCTTGGAGGAGATGTAGACGATGTCCCCGCCCATGTCCTGGGCGATCATGGCCTTCGCGGAGGCCTTCGAGACGAGGAAGGAGCCCTTGGCCATGACGTCGTGCTGCAGGTCCCAGTCGGCCTCGGTGGTCTCCAGCAAGGGCTTCGACAGGGACAGCCCGGCGTTGTTGACCACCAGGTCCACCCCGCCGAAGGCGAGCACGGCCTCATTCATGGCCGCCTGCACGGCGGCCTCGTCGGCGACGTTGGCAGCCACCCCGATCGCCACGTCCGGACCGCCGATCTCGGCGGCCGCGGCTCGTGCCTTCTCGAGGTCGAGGTCGGCGATCACCACACACGCCCCTGCGGCGGCCAGGCGGGTGGCGATGGCCTTGCCGATGCCCGAGGCCGCCCCGGTGACCAGGGCGATGCGGGTGGCCAAGGGCTTGGGCTTGGGCATGCGGGCGAGCTTGGCCTCCTCCAGGGCCCAGTACTCGATGCGGAACTTCTCCGCCTCCTCGATCGGGGCGTACGTGGAGATGCCCTCGGCCCCGCGCATGACATTGATGGCGTTGAGGTAGAACTCCCCGGCGACCCGGGCGGTCTGCTTGTCCTTGCCGAAGGAGAACATCCCCACCCCCGGCACCAGCACGATCGCCGGGTCCGCCCCACGGATGGCCGGGGAGCCGTCGGTGGCGTGGCGGTCGTAGTAGGCCCGGTAGTCGGCGCGGTAGGCCGCGTGCAGCTCCTTCAGCCGCGCGACACAGTCCTCGACGGGGGCGTCGGCGGGCAGGTCGAGCACCAGGGGCTTGACCTTGGTGCGCAGGAAGTGGTCAGGGCAGGAGGTGCCCAGGGCCGCCAGGCGCGGATGCTCGGCGGCGGCGAGGAATTCCAGCACGCGGGAGTCGTCGGTGTAGTGGCCCACCTGGGGGCGGTCGGCGGAGGCCAGCCCGCGGATCACCGGGGCCAGGGCCGCGGCCTTCGCCCGCCGCTCGGCCTGGGGCAGGGCCTCGTAGCCGTCGAGGACAGAGCCGAAGGGCTCGGGCTTCGAGTGCTGGTCGATGTAGGCCTCGGCGGTGTCGATGATCCACCGGGAGTTGGCCTCGGCCTCCTCCGAGGTTTCCCCCCACGCGGTGATGCCGTGCCCGCCCAGGATGCACCCGATCGCCTGCGGGTTTGCGTCCTTGATGGCGGCGATGTCCAGGCCCAGCTGGAAGCCGGGGCGGCGCCAGGGCACCCACACGACCTTCCCGCCGAAGATCTCGGCCGTGAGGGCCTCGCCGTCGGCGGCGGTGGCGACGGCGATGCCGGAGTCCGGGTGCAGGTGGTCGACGTGGGCGGCGTCGACCAGCCCGTGCATGGCGGTGTCGATGGACGGGGCCGCCCCGCCCTTGCCGTGCAGGCAGTAGTCGAAGGCCGCGACCATCTCGTCCTCGCGCTCCACCCCGGGGTAGACGCCCACGAGGGCCCGCAGACGGTCCAGGCGCAGGGCGGCCAGGCCCTGCTCGGTGAGGGTCCCGAGATCGCCGCCGGAGCCTTTGACCCACAGCAGCTCGACCTCCTCCCCGGTGACGGGGTCGGTGGCGGTGCCCTTGGCGGAGGTGTTGCCGCCGGCGTAGTTGGTGTTCTTCGGGTCTGCGCCCAGCCGGTTGGAGCGGGCGATCAGGTCGGCGACAACGGAATGGGTGGTGGTGTGCATGATCAGGGATCTCTCTCGGGGTCGGTGGGGAGAAGAGCAGTCAGGAAAACAGGGTCAGGAGGCCCAGGAGGCCTGGGTGCCGCCGACACGCTCGGCGTTGATGCGCTGCTGGTAGCCCGACGCCGCGTAGGCGGCCATCGGGTCGGCGGGCAGGCCGCGGGTCTCGCGCCAGGCGGCCAGGGCGGGACGCACGTCGGTGTAGAAGGCGTCCATGAGCACCTGGTGGGCGCCGAGCACGTCCCCTGCCTCCTGCGCGGCGGTGAGCGCCACGCGGTCCACCAGCAGCGCCCGGGCGGTCATCTCCTGGACGTTGAGCACCGAGCGGATCTGTCCGGGGATCTTCTCCTCCACGTTGTGGCACTGGTCGAGCATGAACGCCACCCCGGAGGCGGGGTCGAGCCCGCCGCCGCGGACGACCTCGACCATGATCCGGAACAGCTGGAACGGGTCCGCGGCCCCGACGATGAGGTCGTCGTCGGCGTAGTTGCGGGAGTTGAAGTCGAAGGAGCCCAGCTTCCCCAGGCGCAGCAGCTGCATGACGATGAACTCGATGTTGGTGCCCGGGGCGTGGTGGCCGGTGTCCAGGCACACCAGGGCCTTCTCCCCCAGGGCCGCGACCTGAGCGTAGGAGGTGCCCCAGTCCGGGACGTCGGTGTGGTAGAACGCCGGCTCGAAGAACTTGTACTCCAGCACCAGCCGCTGGTGGGCGCCCAGGTGGGCGTAGATCTCGGCCAGGGACTCGGCCAGGCGGTCCTGGCGCCCGCGCAGGTCCTGCTGGCCGGCGTAGTTGGTGCCGTCGGCCAGCCAGATCTTCAGGTCCCTCGAGCCGGTGGCGTCCATGATCTGCAGGCACTCGAGGTGGTGGTCGACCGCCTTGCGGCGCACGGCGGGGTCCGTGTGGGTGAGGGAGCCGAACTTGTAGTCATCGTCCTGGAACGTGTTGGAGTTGATCGTGCCCAGACCCACGCCCTGCTCGGCCGCGTAACGGGCCAGCTGGGCATAGTCCTCGACCTTGTCCCAGGGGATGTGCAGCGCCACGGTCGGGGCCAGGCCGGTGAACCGGTGCACCGTGGCGGCGTCGGCGATCTTCTCCTCGACGGTGCGCGGGGTGCCGGGGGTGCCGAAGACCTTGAAGCGGGTCCCGGAGTTGCCGAACGCCCACGAAGGGAGCTCGATGGCCTGGGCGGCGAGCTGGGGGGCGATGTCGTCGAATGTCGTCATGACCTTCACTTCTCGGTGGGAGACGGGGCGAGGAACCAGAACGGCACCTCAGAAACAGCTTGAATCGTTTCACCAGATTAGCTGGTGAGCTGCATCACGTCAACGCTCCTCGACAGAAAGCTTTATCCCTTTATTCCGGCGAAGCTGGTCGGAAGGCAGTCTCGCAAGGTAGCAGAGGAGAGTCTGGGGACTCCTATCAGAGTTAGTCAGTGCAACAGATCACACACGCTTCTTGAAACGTCTCAATTTTTCGGTACGATGGACGCAACAGTGAGATGCACCTCACAAGCCTCCATCACACCGAGGCCCGTGCGGCTCCCGCAGCCGGCTCTCCTGCTTCCGACCCGTTCCCGGCCCTCCCGAGGCCGTCCCATGACGAAGGAGTGCTGCATGGGCACCCACGCCACCCCTGCCGCTCTGCAGGAGCTGATTCGGCTTCCCCAAGAGGTCACGCGCACCCGCCGGTGCTTCCTGCTCCACGTCCGGCCGGAACGGCTGGCGGAGTACGTCGAGGTGCACCAGCGGGTCTGGCCCGAGATGCTCGCCGCACTGCGGGAGACCGGGTGGCGCAACTACTCCCTGTTCCTGCGCCCCGAGGACGGGCTCGTCGTGGGCTACTTCGAGGCCGACGACGCCGCCGCCACCGAGCAGGCGATGGACGCCCATCCGGTCAACGCCCGGTGGCAGGCCGAAATGGCCCCGTACTTCGTCGAGGGCAGCTCCGCGGAACCGCTGACCCAGTACTTCCGCCTGACCTGATCCACCCCGGGCGCCGCTCGCACCCGCTCCCTCGCACCGTCTCCGCACCGCAGAAAGGCTCGCCATGAGCACCACGAAGCTCGGCGGCTGGAAAGCCACCATCGCCGTGTCCATGTCCAACTACATCGAAGCCGGCTCCATCATCGCCCTGGCCACCAGCCTGACCCTGTGGCAGGAGTACTTCGGCTTCACCAACCTCGTCGTCGGCCTCATCGCCGCACTCAGCGCCAACGCCTTCGGCTCGGCGATCGGCGCGATGATCGGCGGGCCCCTCGGGGACCGCTACGGCCGGAAGTTCATCTACACCTACGACCTGATCCTCTACATGATCGGCACGGCGTTCGTGATCTTCGCCGTCGCCCCCTGGATGCTGGTCCTCGGCGTGATCCTCACCGGCATCGCCGTCGGCGCCGGCGTGCCCGTGGCCTGGACCTACATCGCCGAGGAAGCCCCCTCCGAGCAGCGCGCCAAGCACGTGGGCACCGCCCAGTTCGCCTGGTCCCTGGCCCCGGCCCTGGTGTTCCTGTTCGCCACCTTCGTGGTGCCCCTGGGCCTGCTGGGCAGCCGCATCGTCTTCGCCCACCTGTTCGTCATCGCCTTCATCACCTGGTGGGTCCGCCGGGGCCTGTCCGAGTCGCACACCTGGAAGAAGGCCGACCAGGAACGCCGCGCGTCCGAGGCGGCCGGGATCAAGCGCCGCAACTACCGCGAGCTGCTCACCAACACGACCAACCTCAAGGCCCTGCTCTTCCTCACCGGCGTCTACGCCCTGTGGAACCTCGTGGCGGGGCAGATGGGCATCTTCATGCCCCGGGTCTACGAGACCTCCGGGGTGGAGTCCGCCACCCAGCAGAACCTCCTGCAGGTGCTGCTGTGGTCTCTCACGGTCCTGGCCACCTACTTCGGGTTCATGAAGTACGGCGACCGCGTCGACCGGCGCCTGCTCTACGGCATCGGCGCGGTGCTGGGCATCGCCGCCTGGCTCCTGCTCGTCTTCGCCCACGTCACCATGCCGGTGCTCATCCTCTTCGCCGCCCTGTGGGGCATCTCCGCCGGCATCGGCGCCCAGGCCTTCTACGCCCTGTGGGCCGCCGAGATGTTCGCCACCCGCTACCGGGCCAGCGCCCAGGGCGTGCTCTTCTTCACCGCCCGCATCGTGGTCGGCCTGCTCAGCTACTGGTTCCCCACCCTGCTCGCCGAACGCGGCGTGCCCTTCGTGGGCCTGATCATGATCGCCGCTCTCGTGGCGGCCCTGATCATCGGCGTCATCTGGGCCCCGGACACCCGCGGGAAGTCCCTGGAGCAGATCGAGGCGGAGCGCTACGGCGAGTTCCCCGCCCGGGTCGAAGAAGAAGCACGCTAACCAACCCGCCCACATCAGCACGGCATGATTTCCTGGCTCACCGGCGCCGAGCCGGTGAGCCAGGACATCATTCACCATAAGCACGCCACTCACCCTTGCAGTCTTGGTGGCCATCCACCCTGGATAGACCACCGGCCACAGCAACAACGTTGTGCCACCCGAAATGCCACAGCCGAGCCTTCAGCCCGCGCAGTGGCAGTAGCTTCGCCTTCCCCAAGCACCTTCCCGATCACACCCTGGTCAAATGAAAATGACTGCCTCTTCACTACGTCGGAGCCCCCGAGGCCCCCACCTCACTTTCCGGAACGGATCAAAGATGTTCACAAACCAACTGGAGGCCGCATGAGAATCGCACTGTTCGCCACGTGCATCGTGGACGCGATGTACCCCCGGGTCGCGCTGGCCACCGTGCGCGTGCTGGAGCGGCTGGGCCACGAGGTCGTGTTCCCGCCCGGCCAGGGCTGCTGCTCCCAGATGCACGTCAACAGCGGCTACTTCGCCGATGCCCTGCCCGTGGTGCGCAACCACGTGGAGGCGTTCTCTGCCGCCGACTACGACGTCGCCGTGGCGCCGTCGGGCTCCTGTGTGGCCTCGCTGGGCCACCAGCAGCCGATGATCGCCCGCGCGGCCGGCGACGAGGACCTGGCCCGCGCCGCGGCGGCCGTCGCCGGCACCACCTACGAGCTGTCCCAGCTGCTGGTCGATGTGCTCGGCGTGAGTGATGCCGCCGGCCAGCTCGGGTCCTGGTTCCCGCACCGGGTCACCTACCACCCCTCCTGCCACGGGATGCGCCTGCTGCGCCTGGGCGACCGGCAGAAGGACCTCGTCCGCTCGGTGGCGGGGCTCGAGTTCGTCGAGCTGCCCGACGCCGAGGAGTGCTGCGGCTTCGGCGGGACCTTCTCCTTCAAGGTCCCCGAGGTCTCCGCGGCGATGGCCGAGGAGAAGATCGGCAACATCGTCGCCACCGGAGCCGAGCTGTGCACCGGCGGCGACGCCTCCTGCCTTCTGCACCTGGGCGGGGCCATGGCCCGCCGGGGCACGGGCGTGGGCACCGTGCACTTCGCCGAGATCCTCGCCTCCACCCGCGCGAACCCGCTCGAGGTCTCCGGGCCGGTCGAGCTGTCCATCCCAAAGCACGGAGGGCGCGGTGGCTGCTCGCCAGCGCGTTCCTCGGCGGCGGGCCCTGCGAGGTGGGCTTCTTCGTCCGTTTCGTCCCACACCACAGGAGGCGCCCGATGACCCGTCGTATTGCATTGGGAATGCCCGCCGTCCGTCCTGTCCACGGTCAGGGCAACCTGCACGCGCACACCTCGTTCCCCGCCGCCGCGAAGGCCGAGATGGGCAACACGCAGATGCGCGCCAACATCCGCCACGCCACGCACACCATCCGCGGCAAGCGCGCGGCCGTGGTGGCGGAGCTACCCGACTGGGAGGCGCTGCGCGCCGCCGGCTCCGCCATCAAGGCCCAGGTGATGGCGGACCTCCCTGCGCTGCTCGAGGAGTTCGAGCGCAACGCCACGGCCCGGGGTGCGACCGTCCACTGGGCCCGCGACGCGGCGGAGGCCAACCGGATCGTCACCGAGCTCGTGCAGGCCACCGGGTCCACGGAGGCCATCAAGATCAAGTCCATGGCCACCCAGGAGATCGGCCTCAACGAGCATCTTGAGGCCCACGGGATCACGGCCACGGAGACCGACCTGGCCGAGCTGATCGTCCAGCTCGCCGATGACCGGCCTTCCCACATCCTGGTCCCGGCGATCCACCGCAATCGTGATGAGGTGCGGGAGATCTTCCGGAAGGGCATGCCCCAGACTGATGATTCCTTGACCAGTGAGCCGCGGGATCTGGCCGAGGCGGCGCGGACCCACTTGCGGGAGAAGTTCCTCTCCACCTCGGTGGCGATCTCCGGGGCCAACTTCGGGGTGGCCGCCACCGGGACGCTGGCCGTGGTGGAGTCCGAGGGCAACGGGCGGATGTGCCTGACCCTGCCCGAGACCCTGATCACCGTGATGGGCATCGAGAAGCTCGTGCCGACCTTCGCCGACCTCGAGGTCTTCCTCCAACTGCTCCCGCGCTCCTCCACCGGGGAGCGGATGAACCCCTACACCTCCCTGTGGACCGGGGTGACCCCCGGCGACGGGCCGCAGGAGGTGCACGTGGTGCTGCTCGACAACGGCCGCTCCGCCGTGCTCTCCAACCCCGCCGGGCGCTCGGCGCTGCACTGCATCCGCTGCTCCGCGTGCCTGAACGTGTGCCCGGTCTACGAGCAGACCGGCGGCCACGCCTACGGCTCGACCTACCCGGGCCCGATCGGGGCGATCCTGTCCCCGCAGCTCACCGGCATCACCTCCGAGCAGAACGCGTCCCTGCCCTACGCGTCCTCGCTGTGCGGGGCCTGCTACGACGTCTGCCCGGTGAAGATCAACATCCCCGAGATCCTCGTCCACCTGCGCGACGAAGACGTGCGCAGCAAACCCTCACCGCGGGTCCCGTCGCAGATGGACCTGATGATGAAGGGGGCGTCGGTCGTGATGTCCTCCGGTAAACGCATGGCCGCCGCCGAGAAGGGGCTACCCCTGGGGCGGGCGGTCGCCGGGCCCGACCGCGCGATCTCCTGGCTGCCCGGTGTGGCGGGCGGCTGGACCGAGCAGCGGGACCTCCCCGCCCCGCCCAGGCAGTCCTTCCGGAACTGGTGGGCCAGCCACGCCGACGAGACCCAGCAGCGGGTGGCCCAGGACGGCGGCCCCGCTCCCGCGGCCGGGAGCAGATCCGGGATCGACACCCACCACGACAGGGAGAGCAATGACTGACGCCAAGACCGAGATCCTCGCCCGCATCCGCGGGGCGCTGCACGACGCCCCGTCGGTCCCCGAGGTGCCGCGCGACTACCGCGTCTGCTCGGACCGCCCGCGCGCGGAGGTCGTCGAGATGCTCGAGGACCGGCTCCTCGACTACAAGGCCGGCGTCCACCACGAGACCGCCGCGTCCCTCCCCGGGAGGATCGCGCAGCTGCTCGGGGCGTCCGCCCGGTACGTGGTGCCCGCCGGGCTGAACCCCTCCTGGCTGCCGGAGGACACCGCCGCCCGGCGCGCGATCGTGGACCCCGACGACGCCCGGCAGCCCGCGGCCCTGGGAGTGCGCGAGCTCAACGCGGTGGACGCCGTGGTGACGTCCTCGACCGTCTCGTGCGCGGAGACCGGCACGATCTTCCTCACCGGCCGCCCCGAGGAAGGCCGGCGCGCCATCACCCTGGTGCCCGACCACCACATCTGCGTGGTGCCGCTGGCCTCGGTGGTCGAGCTCGTGCCCGAGGCCCTGGCGCGCATCACGCCCACGGCGCCGGTCACGATGATCTCCGGGCCGTCGGCGACCTCCGACATCGAGCTCGAGCGCGTGGAGGGCGTGCACGGGCCGCGGCGGCTCGATGTCATCCTGCTCGGCTAGCAACCTTCCTCCCACAGGATTCAGTGTTTCCCCGTGACAGCTACATCGTCTGGCCACCAGAGATCATCGGATTACGCATCATCCAGCCTGCTGGAATTCCATACCACCGGGGCTTCCATCAAGTAGGCATCACTCGTTTCACGTCCGCGGAGCTTGACCGCGGCATCCCGTCCCACCGGGACGCCGCCAATGCTTCTGGATACCAGGGCACAGGCGCAACGATGAACCAGATCACCACATCGGGTACACCTTGAAAGGTATTCATGACCAGCATCAAGCCCATACCTCCGGCCGACCTGCGCACTGGGGATCGGGTTCAAGCATGGTTAGGACCGGCGCTGCACCACGTGGGCATCGTGGAAGTCATCTCCCGGAAGCTCAAGGTGATCTGGATCCGCGACGTCGACCTAGGAGAGCGGCGAATGTTGGACCTGAACGACTACCAACTCCGCCATTGCGGCCGAAGCACCCGGGAGCGAAGCTTCCGGTGATCTACTGCACGCTCCCGCGAGAGCCCGTCGCTAACCCACGGCCCTGGCCACCTCCGCGACCCGACACCCTGTCGCCCACGAGACACGTGTGACCACACCACCGTCCTCCGACCGCACCATCCGCCAACGGAAGACCCATCAAAGACCGGCCGCCTCCGACATGCACTGCCCGGGGCCGGCCCTACAGACGTTCCTCTTCTGGTCATCTGCCTGACCAACCGGGAGAAGAGGAACGCCCGGCAGCTGACCGGTCCCGCAACACCACGGGTCGGGACCAGCCAGCTGGACGTCTGCCTCCTAGCCGTCTCAGGCGGTCCTACCGGAGCAGGCGTCCCGGGGCTCTGCCGGCTCCGAGAGCCACTGCTCGGAGCCGGCAGCATTGCCACACCATCGTCCTCACCGAGACTGACCACAGCCCATCGTCACTGGCTCCTGTCCTCGCGCACTGACCAACATCTGTCCGGCCCACGATGGGGCTTGCGCCAATGTCATCGTGGAACCGCCACTACCTGCCGCTACCGCCAAAGCAACAGCTTCCGCAGACAAGACGACGCCTCCATCACTAACAGACGTTCAGTCCACCAATGTCGAAAGCTCCCGGATGCGTCGATAGAGGGTGGCCCGGGACATTCCCAGGTCGCGGGCCACCTGAGTGGCTGGCTCCCCGGAATCGATCAGGCGCAGGGCGTTGCGGATTTGGGAGTCGGTGAAAGTGGGACGTCGTCCGCCGAGGTCTTTGCCGGCCGCCCTCCGCTTGGCCACGGAGTCGGTGATCCTCTCTCGCTTAATTTCGAGTTCCATCTGCGCCAGGGCAGCCATGACGGTGAAGACCATCGACCCCATCGGGGTGGCCGTGTCCACGTCTCCCCCACCCAGGTTGAGCACCCGCAACCCCGCGCCCCTGCTCCGCAGGGCCTCGGCGAAGGTCAGCATGTTGTGCGTCGAGCGTCCTAGACGGTCCAACGTGGTAATCACCAGCGTGTCACCCTCCTCGATGGCACCAATCGCCTTGTCGAAGGCCGGACGGAATCCACGTCCTCCAGACATTCCATGATCGACATAGAGGTCATCGCGCCGCACGCCTGCATGTAGAAGGTCATGCACTTGCCGGTCCGCGTCCTGCTGCCGCGTCGACACACGCGCATACCCAATCAACTTGCCCACGTCAACCCCATCTGTCTCGCAACCTACGGTGAGTAACTAATTCTAGGGCCATAGATAAAGCACATAGCTACGAGACACTCCGCGCCCCGGAATCTCGCGGCCGCAAAAAAGTTTGACGAGACGTCTCGCATCCCTTGGTTTGGGCGTACGTTGCCACATACGGTCGCTTATGCGACTATATGTGGCATGGAGTTGACCATGGCTGAAGCCGCGGCCCGTTTGGGGGTGTCACCCCGTCAGGCCCAGCGGCTGGCCCAACAGGGGCAGCTGCAGATCGTGCGGCGCGTGGGCCGGACGCTTCTCGTCGAGGACACCGCCATCACCCAGCGGCGCCAGACGGGCAGGGGCCCGGGACGGCGGTGGAACAGCAGCACCGCTTGGGCCGCGATTGAGTTGCTCGAACATGGGTGGACCACCCGGGCGGCGGACCGGACGCTGTTCCGCCTCAAGCGCCGCCTCGCCGACCTGAGCATTGAGGAGTTCGTCCGCTTGGCGGCCGGGCGGGCCCAGACCCGGCGGATGACCCAGACCCGGCGACGACCTGCGGCTCTGAAAGAAGCGCTGATGCTGTCCGGGCGATCCGCCCTGGAAAACCCCGAGGTGGCCGCCCGGTTCGGCCTGACCGGTGGCCAGTCGCAGATCATCGAGGGCTACCTGCGTGGGGACGTTCTCGAGGAGGCGCTCACGCGGTTTGGCCTGGTCGCCGATGCCGAAGGAGAGGTCTTCCTCCACGTCAGCGACGAGGTGCCGGTGGACTCGATCATCACCACCGCCCTGGATCTCGTCGAACGCGGCACCACCCGCGAACGGGCCGCGGCTCACGGGGTGCTGCAGGCGGTGCTGGCCCCGTGAGCGCCGACCAGCCCAGCGCCTCACCGAAGCGCCCTACCTGGCAACTGGAGGAGCCCACCGGAGGCTTCGCCCCGCCGTGGCCGCTGGCGCTGGAACTGGCAGAGGCCATGCCACCAGGATCGTGGACGCTCGTCGGTGGTCTGATGGTCCAGTTGCACGCCCTGCACGCCGGCATGATCCCCCAGCGCTCAACCACCGACGTCGACATCGTCCTCCACATCGAGACCACCATGTCCTGGGCTCGCACCACCCAGGCGCTGCACCAGTGCGGCTACCGACTGCAGCGCCCGAACAACACCAAGGCCCCCTCCCACCGATTCGTGCGCGACGGGGACGTCATCGACGTCCTGATCGCCGACCACGTCGCACCCAAGGCCATGGAGATGCGCGCGCCGGGGAAAAACCTCATGCGGATTCCCGGAGCCACCAGCGCGCTGCGCAAGACGGTGAACTGCCACATCACCCGCTCCGACGGATCCAACATCGTCATCAGCGTGCCCGACGTCCTGGGGGCTCTGACCCTCAAGGGAGGCGCCTACCAGGAAGACTCCCGCGACACCGGTCGCCACCTGGAAGACGCCGTGGTGCTGCTGAGCACCATCGTCGACGCGGACGAACTAGTCGAAGACCACCAGGCGTGGACGCAGAACGACCCGCGGCGGATCAGAGTCCTGGCCCGAAACCTCCCCGCCGACCACCCAGCGTGGGGACTGCTCCCCCAACGCCAGCGACTCAGAGCCCAGCAATCACTCACAATCCTCGCTGAAGCGCCTAATGGGCCCATTCGGCGCTGATGGCCGTGCAACTGCATTAGTTTCTACATCGCGGAACCTGGACACGAAGCACCAAAATACGAATCCGTGGAGACACGCGCATATTGCCTGGCGCATGCGCATGCGGTGTGTAAGACTGACCACCATGATCGACTACAAGCCCCCGAAGATGCAGGGGAACAAGGTGCCCTTCAGCACGCGCCTGACTCCAGAGCAGCATCGTTTAGCAGCAGAAGCTGCTGCTACCACGGGATTGTCGATGGCGGAGTACATCGGTGCGCTCATTGAGCGCGATGCCGAACTCCCTAACAAACTCGACAACAGGGAGGATCCGCGCCTGCCGATCTCCAAAGCGTCTTAAACGACTGACGGCCCGCCTTGCCGGGCGGGCCGTCTAAGTCATTCGGCTGTCTCCGTCGCCAAACTGCGACAGCCGTTCCAACAGCTAACTGAATCGGAACTGGTTATGAACCCAATACCAGGGGACTGTTGTGTCTCCTAGTGTACCTGAGGCGTTCCCGCAAGGGGACCCCTCGCTACTCAGTCGTGTCGATTTTCGCTCACAGCTCGCTTCTAAGGCTGCCTCTGAGCCCGACAAAGACCTCCCGTCGCGGCGCCGTCGGGTGCGCGTGCAGTACGAACGCTCCAAGGCCGTGGTGCTGCGTGCCGTGCCCACTGGGTGCCGGCTGGCCCGCCACGTGGTGGCGTGGAAGCGGACTGCCTTGGAGCACCCCGCCCTAGAGCTGATGCGCGCCGACGGCCGAGCCAACATGCGGGCGTTGATCGATGTCATTGCCGTGCAGCAGGACCCGGCCTCGCGCACCTGGCGCACCACCTGGGCTTGGGTGGCCGAACGTCTTGGGGTCCATGAGGACTCCGTGGGGCGGATGATTCGCCGGCTCAAGACCTGGGGCCTGCTCGCCGTGGTCGCCACCGGCCGCTCGGCCGCCTACACGCCCCGGTCCACGGGCAAGAAGCAGGGCGAGGCCCCCGTCTACGCCCTCACTGTCACCGCCCCATCGTCCACCCCTGGGCCGAAGGCAACAGCAGAGGAGCCGATGCCTGTAGATATAAATGTCGGCCCGGTCCCCCCGAAGGGGGCATGTCCTCCCCCGCACGCGCGCGACGAGTTTTCCCAGAAGGACGCGGCTACGCCGCGACCCACGGCTAAAGCCGCCGCACAGCGGCGGGAGGTCCAAGCCGCACTGTCAGAGCGATCAGCTCCGCTGTGGCCAGCTCATGCAACGGTGAGGCCTTCAAGTGAGGGGGCGACCCGTCAGGATTGGAAGCATGCTTATCGTTGTGCGGGGCTGGAACTCCAACACCACGCCCTGGTCCTGCGCCAGATCACCACCGCCTACGTCACCTCCGTGGCCAAACGCCACTTCGAGGCCGGCTGGACCATCGCCGACATCCTCCACGCCCTGGACTGGACACCTAACGGCCACCGCTACCCCTACGATGCCGTGCACGGCATCGAGAACCCCGGGGCCTGGTTCGCCGCCCGCCTGCGCGCCTGGACCCACCAGGACGGCACCCCCCACCGCTCCCCGGACCAACGCGCCGCGGCCGAAGCCGAGCAGCGCCGGGCCCAAGCCATCGCCGCCGCCCACCGTCACGCTCAGCGACAGGCCGCCCGGCCGTTGGCAGCCGAGACCCCAATGGATGAGGCGGGGGTCGGAGGGTCCGGCGTGGCCGTTAGGTCCGGTGGTGAGGGGGTGCGGGAGCGGCGTCCGTTGAAGGAGCGCTACGCGGCCGCCTACGCGGCCGGACTGGCGGCGGCTGCCCGACGGACAGGGGTGGAATGAGGGCGGCAGGCGTAGTCTGAAAGACCATAGCTGACCTCGACCCTTCCCCGGCGCTCGGCCCTTCCCTGGCCCCGGACTTGGGGCGGGGGTCGCAATGGGGAGGGTGGGGAGTGTCACCATGGAACCCGAATCCACTGTGGCTGAGCTGACGGCGGTCTTCGCCCGGATTCAGGGCATGCTGCTGTCCCAGCACGACGCCACCGATGCGGTGCAGCAACTGGCCCAGGTCGCCCGCGACCTCATCGACACCGCGGTCGGGGCCGGGGTGTCCCTGCTGGAGGCCGAGGGCGCGAAGATCACCACCGCGGCCACCGATGCGGTGGTCGAGGCCGCCGATGCGGCCCAGTACGAGCTCGGGGAGGGCCCGTGCCTGTCGGCCTGGGCCACCGGGGTGGCCCAGCGCATCGAGGACACCGCCACCGACACCTACTGGCCGCGCTGGTCGGCGGCGGCCGCGAGGCTGGGGGTGTCCTCGGTGCTGAGCACCCCGCTGGTCTTCCGCGGGGAGACCATGGGGGCGTTGAAGATCTACGCCACCACCGCCGGCGCCTTCACGGTCACCGATGAGCGGATGGTGGGGCTGCTGGCCGGTGCCGCGGCCACCCTGCTGGGAGCCGGCCAAGACCCGCAGGCCCCGCGCCGGCTCAGCGCGGCCCTGCAGGCGGCCCTGGGTGAGCGCCAGGCCATGGACATGGCCACCGGGCTGCTCATGGCCCGCCGCCACCTCGGTGCCGAGGACGCGCGCCGGTGGCTGCTGGAGACCGCCGCCGCCGATCACCGGCCCGCCCCCGAACTGGCCCGCGAACTGCTGGAGGCCGCCGAGGACCCCATCGGGGGCGACCTGCTCCCCTCTGACCCCACTCCATCGGACCCCCGCCGGTCCGGTCCCGCCGGCCACGGCCCCTGAGCACGGGGTCTGGACACCGCGGGGGTTCCCGCACCGAGAGCAGGACCACCACCGGGCACACCACCGGGTACATCACCGGACTGCTTGAGGACACGGGAAACAGGGGGAACGGCATGGATGATCAGGCCGCCGGGAGGGAACAGGCCCGGTTGCTGGGTGAGGCCCTGCACCGGGCCGGGATCGAGATCCACTGGCTGTGGCTGCAGGCCTTCCGGCTGGGCGGCAACCTCAGCGAACTGGAGATCGAGGCCTATCTGCACCACTGCCTGCACCTGTCCCCGTTCCAGCGCGACGTGCTGGCCCATGCGGCCAACAATCTCATCGACCAGCTGCCCCGACCGCGGGCCCCGTACTCCACGGAGATCCTCTCGGGCCTGACCTCCGACCCCCGGTCCCCTCCCGAAGAGGACGCCGAGGACTCCTCCCCCCACGGCTGAGCCGCCCCCGGGGGGCGTGGCGGACAGTGGCGCAGGACACCGGCGTGTGCGGTGAACGCCCCCCGCCGAGCCGGTGGACAGTCCCAGCGCGAGGCCTGCACAGACCCCGGGGCCCGGATTAGGTAAGGGCTCTGACTAGGGATAATGTCGCCAGTGGCGAGCTGCGCCCCCCGGCGGACCCCCCTTGCGTGCCGGGGCGTGGTGCGCATCGCCGGTGTCCCGTCAGCTGGGACCCACGCGGGCCCTGCCACCCCCCCCCATGGGCAGGGCCCGTCGTCTTTCCCGCACCACCACCGGTGATAAGGGTGGTGCGGGGCGGAGACGGAAACGCCCCCGCAGCGCGCTCCGTCTCCCCGCCGGTCCCAGGCACAGCACACGCGGGTCACCAGGTCGCGGAACTGCGGGAACCGGTGGACGCACCGCCCCTGAGCAGCAGTGCTGCACGGTGCGCCCAGCCTGAGCTGTCACCTCCTGACCATCTCCGGGGTCTCCCCGGCGGGTGCGTCGAGGGGCAGGACCAGCCCTCAGGGTGTGGCGGGTGAGCGCCCGGTGGCGGGGCCGGGCTCAGCGGCGCAGGGTGATGCTGGGGGGCACCCCGTAGGTAGTGCGGTAGGCGGCGGCGAAGCGGCCGGGGTGGGCGAAGCCCCAGCGGGAGGCGATGGCCGCGACCGTGGCCCCGGTGGTGGGGTCGGCCTCGAGGAGGTCGGCGTGGGCGCCGGCCAGCCGTGCCCGCCGCAGGTACTCGGTGGGGCTCAGTCCCTGGGGGTGGTTGGCCCGGAAGGCCCGGGTCAGGAGGGAGGTGGTGGTGCTCGCCGCACGGGCGGCGTCCTCGACGGTGATCGGCTGGTGAGCGTGGTCGTCGAGGAACTGGGTGGCGATGCGGTAGCGGCGGGTCTGGGCGGCCATGGATAGCGACCGCGTCTGGCGGTCACCGGTCAGGGGGAAGCACTCGAGGGCGGCCACGGCCAGGTGCCGGGTGAGGTTGGCGCGCACCAGGGGTACCTCGAAGGCGGCAGAGTCGGCGGTGTCGGCGGCCCAGTGGGCCAGCCCGGACCAGTAGGAGCCCAGGCGGGGGGTGGTCGGGTAGGAGGAGGCGAAGGCGACGGGGGTGTGCTCGGTGCCGTAGACGGTGTCGGCGACCTGCTGCAGCAGGTGCGCGGTGAGGTAGATGTTGGTGGCGTCCAGGTCCGCGGCGAGGATCAGGGCCGGGTGGTGGGGGCGCAGCAGCAGCGGGCACCTGGTGCCGGTGCCGGCCTCGTCACGGGTGGACCACTCGTAGCGGGACCCGTGGTGGAGTACGGTCACGCCGAAGACTTCGGTGTCGCCCCAGGTGGAGAACGCTCCGCCCAACCCCACCCGGGAGATGGTGAGGTCCTCGTCCCCGGCGCGGTCCTCCCGGTAGGAGAACCCGGGGCTGGTCGGGTCCAGGGTGAAGCGCATCCCCAGCTGGGCGAACAGGTCGGTGACCGCCTCCGGGTCGTCGGCCACCAGCTTCTCGTGGGAGACCGCGCTCACTGGCGCCCCACCGGGGCGGGCTCGAGCGCGGGCGGGCCCGGCCGACCCCGCCCGGGGAGCAACGTGCACCTGGTCATGGCAGGTCCCCTGATTCTCGATTCAGCAGTCCACCGCCGGCGGTGCACCACCGGTGGTGTGGCCCCATGATGACCGCCGTGCCCGGTGCCCGACAACACTGTTCCAGCTCCGGTTCCGGTTTTATGGTGCGGTTATGGGTGGTGTGCGCAGGAGTCATTACCGCACCCAGGACCCGGAGCAGGCCCTGGCGGCGCTGGGGCAGGTCTACACCCGGTTGCGGATGGGCACCCCCGTGGGGGGCCGGTTCCGGCTGGAGCTGGCCGCGGTGGCCCTGGAGGCGGTGTCGGTGGAGACGGTGGACATGCGTTGCCCGCCGATCACCGGGGGCCTGGAGGGCACCGGGGTGGTGCGGGTGGGTCACCTGCGCACCGGGCGCTTCGGAGTGGCCACCGCCTCCGGGGCCTTGCCGGGGGCCCCGATCATGCTCTTTCCCTCCACCGCCTACACCGGGTGGTGGGAGGATCTGGGGCTGACCACCGTGACCATGCCGGTGGGTGTGGTCGAGGACCACGCCCGGGCCCTGCTGGATGCACCGGCCTTCCGGTTGCACTTCACCGGCCACACCCCGGGGATCGACCCTCGCTATTGGAGGGCCACCGTGGGGCACCTGATCGGGGTGGTGCTGCCCAATGAGGCGGCCACCGCCTCCCCGTTGATCCGGGCCCAGGTGGTGCAGTCGGTGGTCACCGCGGTGCTGCACACCTTTCCCAGCACCTTCACCGACCACCTGGCCCATGACCGCCCGCAGGCCGCTGAGCCGGTCGGGGTGGTGAGCGGGCCGGTGCGCCGGGCGGTGGCTTTCATCGACACCCACCTGGGCGAGCCCATCGGGGTGGTCGAGATCGCTGCGGCGGCCCGGTTGAGTCCGCGCGGGCTGCAGGCGGCCTTCCGGCGTCAGAAGGGCACCACCCCGATGGCCTATCTGCGCACTACCCGCCTGGCGGCCGCCCATACCGACCTGCTGGCCGCCGACCCGGGTGCCGGGGTCACCGTGGCGGCCATTGCCGCCCGGTGGGGTTTCGCCCACCCGGGCCGCTTCGCCGGCGCCTACCGCGCCGCGTACGGGGAGAGCCCAGCGGCCACCCTGCACCGCTGACCCCCCCCCCCCCCGCCCGCGCTGACCCCCTGCCTGCGCTGACGACCGGGTCGGCCCCGGATCACTCCTGGGTCGCTACGCCATCCCCTCCCCCAGGGGCAGCCCTGGCCGGTAGCCGAGCCGGACGAGTCCTGGGTGCTCACCAGCTCAAGGACAGGGGGCGGGCCCTGCCACAGGGGGGTGGTGGCAGGGCCCGTCCGGTGCCCCGCGGGGGATTCGGGACACCATCCACCCAGGACCTGTCGGGTCCCGGCGGCTCCTGAAACGGGAACGCCGCCGGGTGGATCACGACCCTCTGGGTGGTAACCCCACAATACGTACTTTGCCAATGCAAAGTCATCGGGTGATGCGGGAGTGTGCCTGTGCGGTCCGACGATGCGGTGGGCCCGGATCCACACCTGCTCCGCGCCCCGGCTCGTCGTGCTCCGCGCCCGTCGTGGCGTGTCCGCGCAACACGCCAGAATTCCCCGCATCGGGCCTGGTGAATGCGCATATCAGTACGGCTAAATGGTGTTCTGCCGTTTTGTCGTCGAATAGGTGTTCTATCCTGGCGGCATGAGACACCCAGTACCGCTCACCACCGATGACCCCGTGTGGGTGGCTGCGGTCCTGGTCCGCGTTCCGGCCGGCTTCCCCTCCCCTGCCCAGGACAGCTTCGACGACGGGAGGATCGACCTCAACGAGGTCCTCATCCGTGACGTCACCTCCACCTACCTCTTCCGCGTCACCGGGGACTCCATGGAAGGCATCGGGATCTACTCCGGCGACGAAGTCCTCGTGGACCGCTCCCTGACCCCCAAGCACGGCAATGTCGTGATCGCCGTGCTGGACGGGGACTTCACCATCAAGACCCTGCACGTGCACCCGGAGAAGGTGGTGCTGCACCCGGAGAACCCGGCATACCCCGACGTCGAGGTGCCCACCTTGAGTGAGCTGCTGATCTGGGGTGTGGTGGTCTACGGGATCCGCCACGTCCACTGAGCACGTGATGGTGGTGTGCGGTGATCGCCCTGGTGGACGTGAACAACTTCTACGCCGCCTGCGAGGTGCTCTTCGAACCCTCCCTGGCCGGCAAGCCCCTGGTGGTGCTGTCCAACAACGACGGCTGTGTCGTCGCCCGCAGTGCTGAGGCCAAGGCCCTGGGGATCCGGATGGGTGACCCCTGGTTCCAGCTGCGCGCCGACGCGGCCCGGTGGGGACTGGAAAAGCGGTCCTCCAACTACCAGCTCTACGCGGATCTGTCCGAACGGGTGCTGCTGCTGCTGGCCCGCCACAGCCTGGGTCAAGAGGTGTACTCCATCGATGAGTGTTTCCTGCTCCCTCCGGAAGGCACGCGCACGGAGCAGGTGCGGTGGGCGCGCCGGCTCAAGGCCACCGTGGCTCGCAATGTCGGGCTGCCGGTGAGCATCGGCATCGCGCCCACCAAGACCCTGGCGAAGCTGGCGACGGAGACCGCCAAGAAGCTCCCCGCCACCGGTGGGGTCGTGCACTGGGACCATGCCCCACCCGGCTACTGGGACCGCCTGATGGAGCAGTTGCCGGTCGCCGAGGTGTGGGGGATCGCCGGACGCCTCGCCAAGCGGCTGGAGGCCGTCGGGATTGAGACCGTCGCCGATCTCCGGGATGCGGATCCGGTGGCGATCCGGCACAAGTTTTCCGTGGTGCAGATGCGTACCGTGCTCGAGCTCAACGGGACCCCGGCGCTGCCGGTCGAGGACGAGGTGGCCACTAAGGCCCAGATCCTGGTGAGCCGGGCCTTCCCCGACCCGATCTGGGATCCGGAGCTGGTGGGGCAGGCGGTGGCCGAGTTCGCCCAGCGGGCTTCCCGCCGGCTGCGGAAGGAAGGAGAGGTGGCCGGGCGCCTCACCGTCTTCGCCAATACTTCCCCGCACCGGCTCGGACCTACGCACAACGTCTCGGCGCATGTGCGCCTGGCTGTGCCCACTGCTGAGCCCGGACCCTTGGTGTCCGCGGCGCGGGCCGCCCTGGTGCCGAAGCTGCTGCACGGGATGGCCTACATGCGCGCCGGCATCCTCTGCCTGGACCTCGCCCCCGACGGTGCCGTCCCCGTGCTGCCGGGGGTGCTCGAGCAGCCGGCTCCGATCGGGGAGCTGATCGATGCGGTGAACGCCCGCTTCGGCACCGGCACCCTCGCCCTGGGCCGGCTCGGCGCCCACTCCCCCGCCCCCTGGGCCAATCGCCAAGCCGACCTGTCACCCCGATACACCACGGACTGGAATGAACTGCGTACCGTCAGCTGACCCAAGACATGCAAGGGGTTGCCGCACGTTTCCTCGGCCCCGGCGGGCCTCCGAAACGCTTGCCAAAGGTTTTTGGTTGCATTTGTGGATGGCGTGAAGGGGAGAGTAGCTACCTTGCTTGTGGTTGGGGCTATGGGCAAGCCCGACCCCTAGGGGGAAGGATGACCACCTTGGCACCATATTGGTACCACACTGGTACCACACTGGTACTGGTGTGGTACCAGATAATGTGATGTGTCCGGCTCACCTTGATCAGTTTCCCCATCGGAAAATCATGGGCAGAGCGGAAACGGCTCTCCGCTCCTTGCCGCCGAAGGGCCTATGCCTTATTGGTCGACCTCTCGGGACGCCTTACAGGATGGGAACAGGGGGCAGCTGACTTTAGTTGTCAGCGCCCGGTGCAATGCTCCGTCCAAGGGTGGGGCGATATTGGTCGCCTCGAATCCGCGGCTGGGCACAGGGCGTCCCTTGTGCCGTGCAACGATCCTTAGGTGCCGTACCACACTAGTACCACACTAGTACCACACTAGTACCACACTAGTACCACACTAGTACCACACTAGTACCAGTGTGGTACTAGTGTGGTACCAGGGAATTAGTGCAGGGGGACGTCCGAGCCGTATCGCTCTTCGAGCACGGGCCATACGAGGTCTTCGATCAACTTCTGCTGAGAGGTGTCTTCTGCCTCAGCTGCGTAGTTGAGTAGTGCATGCTGGGCGGCGTTGAACCGGAAGTTGTAGCCCTTAGCTTTGGAGCTGCTCCGTGCTCGCCGCTTCCAAGGTGTCATCTGGGGCTCCTCTGCTGGGGCCTGAGTGGTGTCAGCCTCAGCTGCAGAGGCGAAGCGCTCAATCTGCTCGTTCCGGTCACTGGCTATTGGTCCGCGCTTTTTCACCACGAGAGGACCTCCTTGGTCAACAACTGGATCTCCGCCTTGGCCTTGGGGTCGTGCATTTCCACCACGCCTTTGCCTTCCGCCAGGCAGTCAGCAAAAGCCTTCCTCTGGTGCAGTACCGTCTGCGCCAGACGCACCTGCGGGAAGTCGGCAAGGTAGGACTGGGCCTCTTCGCGATCCTTTGCGAACACATTGGAGGAGACGAAGTTGAGGACCAGCATCGATTTGAGGTCTTCGTTGAAGTCCTGAGCGCCTTCCACGGTCCGCAACAGGCCGGCCACGGCATCCAGGTCGGCTTGGGTCGCTCGAGTCGGGCTAATCAGAACATCTGCGGCGGTGAGTGCTGTGCGCATCTCCTTGGAGTCCTTGCCTGGGACGTCTACGAGGATGTGGTCGAACTTGGACCGGAACTCTTCAAGGAACTTGTGCAGGGAGCCGGACTTCTGCACGGACTGCAGGGAGGGAAGGCCTGCTTCGTCCCGATCAGCCGTGAAGTTTGACGTCGTGTGGATCGTGGGATCCGCGTCCACCATCAGTACGTCACAACCCTGGCGTTGCAGTTCTACGGCCATGTTGACGGTCACGGTGGACTTACCTGTGCCGCCCTTCTGGTGTCCAAAGACAAAGATCATGACACCACACTAACACCACACCAGTGTGGTATTGGTACCACACTGGTGTGGTACCAATACCACACCATATGTGTGTCGCCGCAGCCCCGCCGTCTCGGGCCTCAAGGTTGCAGGGCATCTCGGGGAATGCCTTCTGGCTGTCCAGATCAGCTGCTCCAGGATCCTCGTCCTCACCCGGGGGTGAGCGTGTTCTGCCCCACCGGAGGGAATTGCTGGCGGTGCCGGCTCATGCGGGCGCGGGTGGCGCACCTCGGTGAGCAGTAGACCCGGCGCCGCGCCGGGGAGCGGTCCAGGAACACGGTGCGGCAGACCGCATCAGGGCACACACCGATGCGGTCCAGCACACCAGTGACCACCGCCTGGTGCAACAACGGGATCACGGCAGTCGCCAGCTTGGCCACGAGCGACCCTCTGCCGGAAACGGCGTGGGCCGAGCGGTGACCGCTGGGGGTGTGGTTAAGCGTCCCGTGGGTGGCGGCCAGCTCCTCGAGCCGCTCAGCGGCGCGCGTGGGGGAGTCCGCCAGGACGACAGCGGTGAGGGCCTCGCGCAAGCCGCGGGCCTCGGCAATGTCTGCAGTGGCATCATCGGCCGGTGCCGTGCTGCCCGTGGGGCGGGGAGGCGCGAGCTCGGCGACCAGCGGGCCGAGATCCGACCAGCGGTTCAGCCCATCCGGGCGGCGCCCCACCGGGCGCGTGTTCACCAGCACCAGCACAGCCTCGGTGGCCTGCATCGGGTCCATGTTGCGAGCCTAGGTGGGGGAGAGAGTGTCCTCGGGGACGCCTGCACCCACCCCCTGCGTGTGCCTCCCCGCGACCGGGGAGTCGAGGCGGGAGTGGTCGCCAGGATCACCGGTGACCTGGACAGCTCACGGGGCTACTACCGTCAGGACGTCCTCCTGGAGGACCCGTCGTACCCCGGACCCGCTGCAGGGGCCGGCAATGGTGCGGGAGGACCTGGACGGGCTGCTCACGGACTACCCGGATGGACGCCGACGGGCAGATCCTCGAGGAGCACCGCTACGACGACCCGGCCACGATCATCGGGCAGCTCGAGCTCTCCTAAGTCAGGCAAGGTTGCGTGCCGGCGACTACCGGAGGGTGATGGTCCAGGGAAGAGCCGGTCCGCGCAGGTGGTCGATGCGGAGAGGACGGGACCCCCGCCCCCGCGCGGTGGCGGGGGCGGAGGTCCTGGAGCAGCTGCCGTTCGGGCTTTACCGCGATCAGGCCTTGGTGACGCTCAGGGTGGTGTTGGCGCAGGAGTTGGCGAGCTTTGTCAGCGCCGCCTTCTCCGTTTTGTCCACGCTCAGGCCCCAGCGGATCTTCACCGCCACCCACTGGGTGACGTAGGTGCACCGGTTCTTCGGCGGCAGCCACTGCTCCGGGCCGCGGGCTCCCTTGGAGGAGTTCAGCTTCGAGGTCTGGGCGTTGAGGGTGCGGGAGTCGCCCAGGTCGTTGTAGAAGGCCACCCGCTTCGCCTGGGTCCACTTCTTCGCCCCCGACCCCCACGCCTCGTGCACCGGCACGGTGTGGTCGATCTGCACGGCCGAAGCGGAAGTGTGGGTGCGGTTGTCCCAGGAGGTGACCCACTTGCCGCTCTTCACCGTGCACCGCTTGGCGGTGGTGTAGGACACGGCCGCCTTCCGCTCGTTGTACAGCACTTCGGCGCGGGTGTTCTGGCAGTCCCCGTTGGCGTCCTTCCAGTCCCCGAAGTACTTATCCCGGTCGTAGCCGGTGTTGGACTCGGTGGCCACCGGCAGGGACTTCACCGCGGTGCGCAGCGGGGCCTTGTAGGTGGTGGCGGCCTCGGCCGGCACCGCCAGGCCGGTGAGCAGCAACCCGGCCACCGCCCCGGAGGCGGCGGCGGCCGTGCCGTAGGAGGAGACCCGGGAACGGGTGCGGGAGAAGACACCGAGCGGCATGGAAGAACCCCTAGAGAGAGCGTGGAACGAGGCGCCGGATCAGGCGCCCCTCATGGTCACACCCCGGATGGTTTGCCAACAAAAATGCATGAAAGTTACAAGCTGGCCTGGGACGACGCCCGGTAGGACGGCCCCTCGTGTCCGATCCGCGTCCCCTGTGCGGTGGAGTGCCGACCGGGGGCGGGGGTCAGGCCCAGTGCCCGGTGCGGTCCCCGGTGCGGGCCAACTGGACGACCAGGATCCCGGGCAGGAACGGGGCCTGGACGGCCCCGGCGATGCGCCAGCCGGCGGCCGCGGCTTGCTTGTGGATCTCCAGCACGGTGGTGTCTCCGGCGCGCAGCTCCCGGGGTGTCCAGGCGGTCACCCCGGCGGCTTTCAGGGTGAGCTCGCACGACGGGCCGCCGAGGTTGAAGGAGGGCGGCAGCACCACGTGGGGGCCGCTGGGCCCGGTGAAGTATGAATCACCCCAGGGGAAGGCGGACACGCGAGCGAAGGCGGCCTCGCCCATCGGCTCCAGCAGTGTCTCGAGCTCGCCCCACCACCGGTTCCTTGGTACGCAGTATGATGGGTGCTTTCTTGGTAATAGATGAGGGGAGTGCATCCTCCGCGATCGGGAATGCCATTTTCCCAGCGATACTGCGGTTTAGGAACCAGCCGCCTCCACTACCACGCTCAGCCCGTGGACAACTCATGCTTGTGCCACTGCCCGTACTTAGTGCGCCATACGATTGAGACGGCAACCTGTTGCCCAATAACGGACTCAACGAAGTTTTGGCGCTGTGAATCCATCGCGTCTTGCATGGCCTTTTGGCGGCGCCATCGATCCTGCATCTCGGCTTCCATGTTGGTTCTACCCATGATGCCGTTGTAGGCCGAGCCCATAGATGGCATCTCATCCGACACGCATGGAACTTCAATCTGGGGCGGTACTTCGGAAAAGTCAGGACCGACGCGGTCGCGCCGCGGCAGGTGAATCTTGATGGCATCCCCACTTGCCACCACTTCTGCGGTATCAATCACTTCCGGTTCATGGCGGGTCCATGCCCGGATAGTGACGTCGCGGGCTACGTCAAGGCCGGTATTTCGGATCAGAAACGTGCCATGGCTGACCTTCTCGTCCTGCCATTCCACTTCCCCTCGGTGGGTAGCGCGGAGTTCTTGCCGAATGGCCAGCGTGAGCACTGGGACTGCCAGGACGGCGGCGGCGACGCTGGCCACGATGCCAGTGATTTCCCAGCCGGTGAGCAAGAGAGGGGTCATACGCCGAATCTAGCGTCAATCCATATGATTCGATGCTTTATCTGACCGTCGACGCTGGCCTTCCGACGCCTATGCCGGCCAGTCCACTCCTACGAGAACTGTAAGTTGGCTGTCCCGTAACAGACATTTGCATGTACCTTGCTCCTATCTCCATCCTCCAGGGAACTGGCCGGTTATCCCCCCCCCCCCGGAGTGGCCCACAGAAGCGGACCCACCTCGCCGGGTGGGGCCGCTTCTATTGGGGAATCAAGGCGGCCTGTGGGCTTGTCCAAGGCTGAGTGTCGTCTGAAAGATTTCAGGCAACTGACTGTCGAGTAACAGACGATTGCATGTAAGTTGTGCTCACCCCCCGGATGGTGCCTCCCCCCAGGGCACCTTGGCGCCCCACCCTGTCCCCCCACAGGGTGGGGCGCCTTCTTTCATCTACAGAGGCTTCGCCGTAATAGATATGCAAACTTATTACTTGATAGCCTAGCGGTTCCGTGGCCACTCGACGGGGGTCGGATGTGCCAAAGGCACCATGGGGGGACATCCGAGACGTATCCGAGTGGCGACCACCCCCTCACGGAGAGGCGCCCCCACCCTTCACGGGTGGGGGCGCCTTTAGGATGTGGCCATCCCGCTGCGTGGGTTTACCTCATTGGCTGGGGCGCGTCTGGGTGGATTAGAGCTTACGACGTGCTTTGGATGAGCCGCGGACCAGTTCCTTTACGTCGTCGATGTGCATCCCGGCCCAATCGGCGAGGTCTTCGACTGTATGTCCGTCCTGGTGCATTGCCACGATGGCGTTGTTCCGCATTCGTACGGCGATCCCTCGCTCCAACGTGAGCACGTGGATGCGCTCAGTCAGTTCGGCAAGTTCTGCCTGGCGGTCAGTAATTTCATCTACGGGCACGCCGTCGTCGTACGTTACCTTTTCGTTACCCATATTCCTAGCGTCTCACAAAGGGGTCGAATCGCGCCCGAAGCAGTTCGGCGAGGCACTGACAGTTCGATGTACGCCTACGCCAAGCCCTGGAGGTATCGGTGCAGACCCCCGACGAGCCCTATGAACCGTCATAAACCTAATGGCCGGTAGCATTCGGGGTGCCCCTCCAGCTCCTCCAGTAAGGGGCACCCCTCTCTCCACAGCCCCTCTCGAACCCCGCGATCCTAGCCATGGGGCCGATGGGCACCCAGTAAGGACCAAAAGTGAGTTTCCAGCCTCCCACCGCCCCCATGCCAAATCCCCACGGATCGTCGCCCACGAAGCTGCGCCGCCGCCGCAACCCGATGCGCTGGGCGATCTATGTTCTTGGCGCCCTGTTCGCCGGGTTCATTATCCTGACGGTCGCCGTCCTCGCGTTCATCCCCGACGAGGCGTACACCACCACCACTGCTGCCACTGTCACAGTGACGGCCGAGGGGGAGACCAAGACCGTCACCATCACTCCGGAACCGGAGACCACTACGGTTACCAAGAACGTCACCATTACGCCGAAGCCGAAGACCACCACGATCACTGTTCGGCCGGAGCCTGAGGTGCGCACGGAGACTAAGACCGTGACAGTGGCTCCTCCCGCCGCGGACACTGGTGGTGTGGATGTTGGCGCTGGGACGGGCGGCGGTGCAGATATGGATGCTCCGCCGGCTGTCGCTCCGTATCCGAACTGCCAGGCTGTCCGTGACGCTGGCGCCGCCCCCATCCGCGCTGGAGAACCGGGGTGGAGCAGCAGCCTCGACGCCGACGGCGACGGTCAGGCCTGCGGCGGCGACTAAGGCTTTGAAGCTGCGCAGCCAAGGGGACCCCGGCAGAAAATGTTGGGGTCCCCTTGGCTGTTCACCATGCGATGGCGAGTAATCCACCTGGCCGCGGCCGGCCAGGTTGCCCGGTACAGCTCCACCCTGACGGCGTAAGGGTCCACAGCCAGCAACAGGATCATGGCTACAACCCCGCCGAAGACCAGCAGAGCGCCTCCGGCGGGGCCGATTATCGCCCAGCACTTGGAACCTTTGTCAGGCGGTGCCGCCATTGAGGGCGGTGAGGCGGGCTTCGATCGCGGCGAGCCGGTCGGTGAGTCCGTACACGTCACCTTGGGAGTGCTCGTGGGGGCCTGGCGGGTACCAGCGTCCGTGTTCCGACTCGTGCGACAGCAGAATCCAGTCATGGGCCCGCCAGTCCGGGTTACGTTCCTCGACGAGCACCCGGTCATCGACTGATACCGCGACGCGGGATTGCATTCAAATAGGGGAGTCCGTGTACAGCTTGGGGATCACTACCCATGCCACGGACGGGTCTTCACTCACACGCACAACGATTCCCCGCCACATGCCTCAATCGTCCCAAGAGGACAAGGGACAGGGCCGGATCAGAGGTCGCGCTTACAGTGCTTCGCAAGCGTAGGGTTATGAGGCAAATAGATTGTGAGACATCCCCGGGACGGTACTTGTCGTGCTGCCACCCCGGGCAGTGCTGCGCAGGGTGATGGCGCTCCGATCGTCGCGGGTGCCTCAGCCGTTGGTGTGGAGGTGGCGTTGCAGCCACAGGGTCGACCAGAGTTTCAGGCGGGTCTCGTTCCAGTCCGGGGCGTCAACCACCAGCGCGTCGGGGCCGTAGCGGTGGACCGAGGCGACCCCGTCGCGGTCGGTGAGCTCGGTGATCATCCGCTCCACCAGCTCGGGGTGGTCGGCGGCGAGGTCGGCGCGCAGCCCGAGGTCGAAGCAGTCGACCTCGGCAACCACCGTCACCAGGGGATCCTCCACCGCGTCGGCCACGGGATTCTCCCCGCGCAGCGCGGCGAGGGTGCGCCGGGTGTGGGCTGCCATCTCGGTCCCGCTCATCGGGTCGCGGCCGTGGGCGGACTGGTAGGCGCTGTAGAGCGGGATCCCGGGGAGGAAGACATGATGGCCAGCGGCGGTCAGCACCGGGTAGTTGAGCATCGGGTAGTTGCCGAGGCGGTGCTCCCCGATGCGCCACTTTGCCACGGGGATTGCGGTGGTGATGATCCGGGCGAGGTAGGAGGTGAACCCGTCCACCAGCGCCAGGGTCTGGGCCGGGGGATGCGGGTCCACGAGCATGCCGTGGCGGGCCCAGCTGGGCCAGGAAGAACGAGTCGGGTCCTGGTCCAAGGGCCGGGGGTCGACACCAAGCTCGGCCGCCCGGGTGGAGATCCACTCCCACACCGGGCCCACCGACTCGGGGGTGTCCTCGAGCAGCACGTCGGGGTCGAGGCCGTGGGCGGCCCCCGCGGTGCGCAGGTGCTCCAGCGCGGGGGAGCGTTCGGCGAGGAACTCGTCCAGGGCGTCAGCGGCCTGGGCCTGGGACATGTCCTCGTACAACGGTTCTGCCATGGCGTCACTGTAATGTGCCACCGCCGGGGTTGAGGCCGACGGAAGTGCTGATCGATCAGCGCGGTGCCCGCAGGGTTACCCGTGGAGGCCCGAGGTCTCCTCCTCGAGGTCATCGAGCACCCACTCCGAGAGCTGGCCGGCCGGGACCACGACCGTGGCATCGCGAAGCTGCTGCGCATCCTGCGGAGCCGGGGGTTCCTCGGTGGCCTCCGCGTGGTAGACGGCCAGGGCCGTGGTGTAGCCGGCGGCCAGCTGGAGGGCCCAGGGGCGGTGGCCGGTGTAGCCGGGGTGGTCGGGGTCGGGGCTGCGCAGATCCAGCCACCGCGTCGCCTCCGGGGCTTCCTCGGTGGTGGGGATCAGGTGCTGGTGCAGGGGCCAGGTGACGTCGGCCCACCGGCCGGCGGGGGTGTCCACCAGAGGAAAGTAGGTGGCGACCCAGTGGGTGGGGCAGTGGGGGCGCAACTCGACGGCCAGGGCCCCGGAGACAGAGGATGTCATGCCTTCTTCCTGTGCACACGTGGAGGGTGGTGGCGGCCGGGGGCAGGACCGCCCCGCCGGGTCGCAGGGGGACCCGGCGGTGATGCCTCAGGGTAGCCAGCGAGGTCAGAATCACCGAGGCAAGCTGAGCAATATGACATGGATCCTCCTCCAAGCCGTGGTGGACGAGGCTGCTCCCCAACCCCTCGCCCGCGGTGACGCGTCTGGTGACTCGCAGGTGCGGGTAGGGCTTCTCCACCACCCCTCTCGGATGAAGTGGGGTAGTTGCAGGGGGGTTGGGCAGTGACCGTAGGCTGCGCCCAGCACTGATTGCTCATCTCTAGGAGGGCGCCGGTGAACACCGCGCGCGTTGTCGCTGAGCTGGTCGACACCGATGCCGGGAGGCGGCTGCTGGGTGTCGATGAGCTGGGTGGGCAGGTGGATACCGACCAGGCGGCGGGAGCCACCGGTTTCCCTCCGAGGTATGTGCACCAGCTGACCCGCCGGCTCAGTAGGTACGGGGTGGTCAGGCGCGACCAGCAGTCGCTGGCCGAGGCTGTCGGCTTGAGCCCGTTGGCCTGTGAGGTGGCCGCCCACCTCCGGTAGATCGGTGGCTTCGCATCCGGGCATGAACAAGCGCCCCCGTCCGGGAGGAGTGAGGGGCACTGCTGCGTTTGCCCGACGTCGGGCCAGGCAGGTTCTCGGTGCAGGTCAAGCAGGGGCGGTGAGGTCGCGGTAGTCCAGTTCCACGACCAGTTCCCGGTGGCGTTGGAGGGTCACCGGGTGAGGGCCGTCCGGGGAGAGGTGCTCGTGTTCGAGCTGACGGGTGAGGCGGGAGTGCAGCAGCTGCACCTGAACTAGGGGCAGGTCCTCGAGGTTTTCAGGGAAGTCCTGGCCAGGAGTCAGGCGGGTGCCCGGGGCCGGAGCAGGGGCCGGGCGGGCGGAGCAAGGGGTGGGGATGCGCTGTCCGCAGGTCATCTCCTGGGCGGCATCATCGAGGGCACGGTGCACAGCAGCTTCTTTCGGTGGCTACGACAAAGTCGTGGCCGACTACCCGACACGTTCCCCAGTTTAGGACATCCCCTCCCGGTCGGGGCGCCACGGTGCCCGGGGATCTGGCGAAGACCCGGTCACCCACCGATCCAGCGCGCCTCCCGGCACGGGGCGGATCGGGTCAGGCCACGGCCCCGCCGGTGGCCGGCGGGGTGGAGGGGTTGAAGTGGGCGGTCACCGGCCCGTTGTTGGCGCCGGTCACCAGCTCGGCGGCCAGCTCCCGCAGCTTGATGTTGCGCCCGTTGGACAGCGCCTTCAGCAGCTGGACCGCTTCGTCGTGGGTGCAGCCCTGCCGGCCCATGACGATGCCCACCGCCAGGTCGATGGTGCTCCGCGACTGCATGGCCGCGCCCAGGTCGGCCTCGGTCTCGCGGTGCCCGGCCAGCCGCAGTGCCAGCCGCATCGCGCGGGAGGCCAGGGCGACCTCACGCTCGATCGCCGCGACGGTCGTGGGGTCGAACTGGCGGAGGGACTCGGAGTAGACGTTCAGGGCGGCCCTGGCCTCCCCGTCGAGGTCGAAAGGGGCGGCCAGCACGGAGCGGATCCCGGTGCCGGCCGCGGCCCGGGCGTAGGGCGGCCACCGGTCATCGGTGTGGCTGTCGGCCAGCAGCACCAGCCGCTGCTCGTCGGCGGCGGTCAGGCACGGGCCGCCGTCGAAGGCGTACTGGACCTCGTCCAGGGCCGCGGCGCGTTCGTGGCTGGTGGCCACCGTGGCCGCGGTGCTCCCGCGCAGCACGGTGATCGAGCACCACAGGTCCTCGGCCCCCTCGGCGAGGGCGGCGGCCGTGCCGGCCACGAACTGCTGGAGGAAGTCGGTCAGATCCGTCGAGCTCAGCAGCAGATCCTCCAGCTGCAGAGCGCGTGCGTTGATCACCGTCAGATCCGCCATGGGCTCGTCCACCCGTTCTGTGTCCTGCGCGGACCCCTCGCCGCACCCGAGACCGGCATGGAAGCACACCAGCGGCAGAACTGTACCAGGAGGTAGCCCCACCGCAGCCCGACGTCACGGCCCCAGCAAGGGGCTTCACGTGGGGAGGCGGTCACTACCAGGGCGGGCCTGCCTCCCACGGCCAGCTACTTGACCGAGGGCGGCAGACCCTGCCCCAGCCCTATCATGCCCGACATGATCAGTAAACTTTCCATTGGTGGAACAGGCTGCATTGCCCGTGGTCACCATGCATGGGGGGCGCACCGACCGGCGGCGCAGACCCACGGCATCTCCACCCCACTAGGCGAGGGCTTTGGTGGGTTGTCGCTAATACCATCACGGTGGTCAACGCACTAGCTACTTTCTGGTAGTTTTTGGATTGCATTGGCTCACACCAGTGCTGCAGGGACGGGACTGACGTCCCTCGCCCGGATCCGGACCTGCACCTCCTCGTGCCCTCGGGCGCGAGGTCGCGGCCCCACCTCGCCGGGTGGGGCCGCTTCTTCATGTGGGGCCGACCGGCCGAAGGTTGCGCCTGCGCGCGCCCCTGTCGGGTGTGAGGTCTTTCGCGGGCACCAGGGTGGATCCGCCAGCAGGTGCGCCGCTGGCAACCAGACTGTCAGTCATCAGCGTGCCGTCTGGAGGGGCGTCTCGCACCGCCCACCTTCCCCGCCCGGTCCTCATCTGGGGCCGGAAGGGTGGACGGACTCGCCATGAATGCCGCTCTGACCTGCACCGTTACAAAAACGTAACCAGAATGAACCTGTATGCTGGCTGGAAGTTCTATGTAATAGGAGAGCCCCCCGGACGGGATGACGACCCCGCGTCGTCCCGTGAAGCGCCCCCGTGCCCCCACGGCCCGGGGGCGCTTTGCCGCCCATTCACTTCTGTTGACGTGACAAGGTTACTGACTAGTTTGTAGCGTAGCCATGCAGTGGGAGCCCGTGCCACAGGGGGTTCCGCTGTATCCAAGGATCTGGGGGCCGGTGCCCGATCACTATGGGTTCTCGTTTCCGCGGAAGCGCCCCTGCCGGGGGTGGGGGCGCTTCCGTTGAGCCACCAGCCACGCGCCACCAGAGTGGGTGAGGCGCCAGCTGCCTGCAGGGGATGCGGGCTCGTCCTTCGGGAGGCTGCGTGGGGTGCGGCCCATGACGGTTCGGCTCATCGGTGCCCGAGTGGAGTCATGCCCCGCGGTGTCTGCCCGCTTACGGATGGTGCGTCGTTGCCGGTGCAAGCCCGTTCTGGCAGGTGCAGGGGAGGCGGTGAAGCGGCTGGTGGTAGGTCCCCAGGAGCGGAGTCTGCGTTGTCGCCACGTTCTGGGAAAGAGTCAGCGCCCCGAGGCAAGGATGCAGAGGATGCAGTCGGACGCGTTGGGGGTGCTGGTGGTGCAGTGCCCCTGCGGACCTCAACGGTCGTGCGCGCTGCGGCCTCCGGTGTCCGCTGCCGGCGGCCCCGCCCCCTGGCGGGTGGGGGCCGCTGGAGGCGGGGTGGTCGCAGGCAGTGCCGCGGCCAGGTGCGGGGCGATAGCGGTGAGACGAGCGAGGTAGCCGTGGGCTGCCAGCTCGCTCAGGGCGTGTGGGATACGGGCTTTGGGGGTGCTGGCGCGCGCGGCGAGGTCGGCCAGGGCCAGAGTGTCCTCGGGCCCGGTGTTCGTCACCGCGCGCAGGACCCCGCAGGTCTCGGCGCTGAGCCGGGCATCGGCCCCGGCTGCAGTGGTGAGGGCCTCCAGGGCCGGGCGCAGCGCGGTGAAGGCCGCCGCCCGAGCCAACGGATCCACGGTCGAGGCGGCTCGGGCGGCGGTGGTGGGCTGGTGATCGGTTCCCATGTGCTGCTCCCCCTGGATCCAGGCCGCGGGCCGGTATTAGGGGAGAGGCCCGGAATGGCGCGGTGGTGAGAAAAGGAGACCACCGCCCTGGTGGCAGAAGATCCGTCCCCCCAAGGATCGAACGCATGGTCACGGGTCTTCCACCACCAGGGCGGTGGCGACATGATCGATGCCGGCCACCCCGGTCCCCCGACCGGTCGGTCTGACCTCGATCCACGGCCGGCGGTCCGGCCTCCCCCGACCGACCACCTTCGTGATACGTCAACAGTACCGTGGAGTAGGGAAATGATCAGTATTCATATTGTCGGTGATTTTGGGGACAAAACGGGTGAAGGATGAGCCGGTCAGTGCCCGCTGGTCAAAGCAGGCGCCCACCTTGTCCTCACGTTTCGATCACTGTGACCGATGGTCAGCCCCATCCGTCGGCATCCAATAGGCCAGGGTGGTCAGGGCGGGCAGGGGGGGTGTGCGCCGGTGCGGGGGGGGGGGGTAGGTGTGGTGGTTGTGGTGACGGCCCATGCGCTGTCCCTGCGGCTGGCGGTGTGGCTCCGGGCCCCGGCAGGTGCCGGCACCCGGAGGTGGTGAGGTGGCTGGTGGGGCGTTGGAATGCCTTACCAGCCACTGCGGTGATCAGTTGCTGATGGTGTGCCGCCGGCGCAGCACCAGCCCGGCCGCGGCGAGCAACCCCACACCGGTCAGGGCGCTCACGCCCAGGTGGTGGTCCTGCGCTCCGGACCCGGTGGTGGCGGTGCCGGCGATCTGGACGTTCAGGTCCTGGTTGGTGGCGTGCATGGAAGATCCCGGCACCCAGTGCACCGGGGAGATCCCCTGCGACCACGGGGCGCCCAGGGTCGCGATGGGGTCGGGGATCAGACCCTCGTCCACATCGGCGTCGGCCACGACCTGCTCAGCGTCCCCCACATCGGCCAGCAGGCCCAGATGGGCCTCCAGCTCCGCCCGGGCGGCGTCGAGATCGGCTTGGGCCTCGGACTGGACCTCCTCGACATCAGTCACGGCAGCACGGGCCACCCTCGAACACTGACCGGTCCATCGCCCCGCCGAAGACCCGTTCACGAAACCCTTACAAGGCCCGTTCACGCAACCCTTGTGAGGTGTTACCGCCGCAGGGCGGCACACGTTCTCTGCGGGGTGTGCCGAAAGGTGTTCTGACGGGCTCATCTACCGGCTGCGGGGGAGTGGTCGTGTCGTCGTTGCCGGCCTCGTCGCCGGCGCGAGGACGTAGTGCGGTGGGGGAAGGGGCGGTCAGGGCCCTCCAGAAGGTGTTCGGCTCCGGCCAGCAGACTCGCGGCGATCAGCAGCGTCCCGTCCTTAGTGGCCAGCGGCTGATTCGGCTCGACGGTGATGTGCGAGGAGCAGGTGGACAGATCGTTGGTGACGCGCACGGTGAACCCGGTCGCCGGGGTCGTGGTGGGCGGCTTCGCGGTCCTGTCCACTGTGGTGACCTCCACTTCCGGCAACGGTTGGTGGGTGAGGTCGTGCTCGGTGAGGATCCGGTGGCCGGTGGTGAGCAGAGCGGCCACCACCGCGGTGGTAGTGACGTCGGTGTCCTCGGGAAGCACGACGGTCAGGCCGGCGGCAGTGCCTGCGGCTGACCGGGTGATCCGGCCGGTGAGGGCGAAAGACCCCACCACCGGAAGCTCTCCCACCACCGGAGCCGGAGGCAGAGTCGGAGCCTGGGCGGGGGCGCGGTCGGGGGCTGCTGTCTGCGGGCAAGGCCTAGGAGTGGACGGAGAGCTCCTGGGCGTCGGGGGAGGGCCCGGGTGGGTGCCGCCGGGGAAACCCATCGGCTGGGTGATGGCAGGGGAGTGGTCAGTTTCGGTGCGGGGTGCACGAAGGCGGCGAAGTCCCCAGGCCGCCAGCACCGCCACTACGACGTTGAAGGCCACGGTCACCCCGTGGCCGTGCACAGCACCGTACGCCATGCCGCCCAGCGCCACGACCACCAGAAGGACGAGGGGCGCCCATGGCGTGGTCACCTGTCGGCGGCCCTTCCGCGTGGCGGTTTCCTGGCGACGGCTCTGCAGCATGGATCTCCCTCGATCCCTTCATGGGTCCTGCGGGTCATATCCCCGGGGTGGCTGTGACCTGCACCGACACCACCCGAGATAATGGTCAGCTTACTGATTATACCTTCTTAATAGGGAGATCCCTCTGTTTTTCCTGATCGCCGCTGCTGAGGACCCGCCGAGAGTGGCGGGGTGAGACGGGGGAGGTGGCTTGGTGCCAACGCGCTGCCCATCCCACGACTTTGATGGTGGCGGGGTGTCTTGTGGAGCAGGAGCTCCCGTCGGATCCGCCATTGTTGACGCACTTCAGATGGGGTGGCAGGAGAGTGTTGTGCCACTCGGGGAGGAATCGGCAGGCCACGTGGTGAAGCACCCTTGGCATAGCCCCGGATGAGCAGGCCCGTATCTCTTCCTGTTCACCTCATCGAATTTTTGTTGACACATCATATTACTGTCGTGTAGAAAATGGACAAAAGTCTAGAAACCACGTAAGGGAGCTTTCGGATGGGAACGAAGTTCAGCGCGGTGGCCGCCGGTGTCGGTGGGGTCGTGACCATGGCCTCCCTGGCCGGATGGTGCCTTTCGTTGGGGGCCGGGTCGACTCCGGGGCGGTGGCTGGTGGGGTGGATGACGGTGGGGCTGGTCATGTTGGTTTCAGGGGTGCTGGTCCGCTTCGAGGAGCAGGCGCGCGTTTGGCGCACTGAGGTGGACAGAGAACTGCAGGCTCGTCAGCAGTGTCATCGGCTCTCGGGGGCCATCGCGCACCAACCAGTTTCGGTGCACGCACGCGCAAGTTAGGGTTCGTGCCGCGGATTCCACGCTGTCATCTTGTCGTGGGCGGCCTCGGGTGACGCTATGACCGCACCGAAGCCATCCTGCTCTCGCTGTTGCTGCTGGCCTTCTCCTCATCAACTTTCGCCGACTACGCCAAGCGACCAAGTTATGAGACCAGGTATTAGAGCCGCTGCAGAGCGTGTAGACCTTTGCGGCGGATTTATCAGGCGCGTCATGGATGGTGTTGCGGCTCCGGTCGTAGAGCGAGCCCACCGTCTCAGCGTTGCTGATGAGGTCAGGGGATGGGTGTTGTGACAGTGACGGCAGTGTGGCGAGGTGGGTTGTCTCGTCGTGGCTGCGGTGTCGTGGTCGTGAATTGTGAGGGGGCGTCCTGGTAGTGCCGATGGGGAGGTAGTGGTCCACGACGATGTTCCGGGCGGTGTCCCTGCCCGGGTCGCGGCCTCAGGCTGGTGCGCTGTGCATCCGCTCGTGCTCCGGGTGTGCGGTGGGGGTGGCGGTAGGTGTGTTGATCGGCAGGGTGACGGTCATGACGGTGCCCTCGCCCAGTGAGCTGTGGCAGGTGATGGTCCCGTGGTGCTGGTCGATGATGTCCTGGCACACGGCCAGGCCCATGCCCAGCCCCGGCACGGTGCTCATGCGCGCGGTGGAGGACCGGTAGAACCGGCCGAAGACCTTGCCGGTGTCCTCGGCGCTCATGCCGAGGCCGTGGTCGATGACCTGGATCTGGGCGTTGTCCTCGTGGCGGGTGCCGAGCACGAAGACGGTGCTGTCGGGCCTGGAGTACTTGATCGCGTTGGAGATCAGGTTATCCAGCACCTGGCCGATGCGCACCGGGTCGCAGTCGGCCACCAGGGATTCCGGGGCCCAGGTCTTGAGGGTCACACCACTTTCGGTGGCCCGGGGTGCTGCCGAGGAGGTGGCCTGGTCGAGCAGCTCCACGATGTCGGTGGGGGCCAGGTGCAGGTCCGTGGCCGCGGTGCGAGCCCCGAGGAGGTTATCCACCATCCCCTGGAGCTGCTCCACGTTGCGCTCGATGACCTCCAGGCCTGCGCGGGCGTGGCCCGGTAGTCCCTCGTCCATGCCCAGCAGCTCCGTGTAGCCGCGGATGGAGGTCAGGGGGGTGCGCAGCTCGTGGGAGATGCCGGCGATGAACTCGTCCTTGGCCTTGAGGGCGGACACCAGGTCGGTGACGTCGTGGAAGGACAGCACCGACCCTTCCGGGCGCTGCTCGTCGTCGCGCATGGTGCGGGCTGATACGGACAGCACCCGCTGGGCGGGCAAATCCCCGTAACGCACCAGCTGGTCGGTGAAGGACTCCCCGGCCACAGCCCGGGCGATGGGTCGTTGCGCGGAGGCCATGGGCGCCCCGGACTCGGTGTACATCGCCGGCAGTGACGCCTCGGCGGCGCTGCCGTTCATCGCGCGCTGCCAGGCGTAGCCCTTCAGCAGCTCGTAGTTGCTCACCAGCGGGCGTCCGGTGGGGTCCACGGCCAGCACGTGGCTGTTGATCGATTCCAGCACGGTGTGCAACAGACGTTCACGCCGGGCGGCGGTGGTGAGGGCCTCGCGCAGCCGGGACTCCTGCAGGCGCAGGTGGTGAGTGATCTCCTGGACCGTGGCGCCAATGGCCAGGACCATGAACGGGATCAGCAGTCGACCGGTGAGCGCGTTCACGCTCACCGGTGTCGGGGAAAGCAGCAGCGGCGCCCACACCATGCCCAGGGTCATCGCCGCACCCAGGGACGCGGCCCCGCGGGGTATGAGCCCGCAGGTCACCATCCACAGCACCGGGAACAGCGCCAGCATCGCCGTGCCGGCCACCTCGGGATACATGCCCTCGCGCAGCAACCCGATGGGCAGGAAGTCCAGCAGCGGAACCGCCAGCACCGCCCGGGGAGGCAGCCGCTCCCAGGGCACTGCAGCACAGGCCAGAGTCAGAGCGGCGAACACCGCGGCAGCTTCCTGCACCAGAGGCTCTGCCAGCTCTTCGATGTGGAACACCGCGATGCCCAGGTACAGCAGCGCCGTGGTGATCGTCAGCGGCAGCTGGCTCAACAGCGCCCGCCGGCGCGCGGGTAGTTCGGTGTCCTGCAAAGGGCGGACGGACAGGAAGCGCAGGGTGGGGTCCATGGCAAGGGTTCTTCCGACGAGAGCTCACACCGCTGCCGGGGGCACAGCGGTGATTTGCAAAGATTACTGGTTGGTGTAGTGGTCCAAGGTCATGGTGTCGCCAGCAGGTTCACCACCGGAATCGCTCCGGAGATGTACCGCACTCTTCTGGGACGGGGCGCTGGTCCGTGGAAGTCCTTCGGAGGGACCGGAGCTGGGAATGATCAGGATGATTTGCGATGGCCCTCTCCGAGGCCGCAGCCTCTGTGGGGAACTCATCCACCCATCGAGACCTGAGGGTGCGGTGGACTTGATGCGGTTGCCGGGGATGACGGTGGTTGCTTTGGTGAGGTCCACGCAGAGCATGCCGTCCTCGACAAAGGGCTTCCACCGCTTGGTCGCGGTGGTGCCCATGCCGAAGTGCTGGGTGAAGGCGGTCGCGGAAACGATCGCCTAACCGGGGCCGCACATGGAGCCGTCGCGGAGCGTGTAGACGTGCGGGGAGGAGTCGTCGAGGGCAGGCAGGGCCATGACCTACCGGTCGCGGGCGTAGAGCAGCTCCACCGTCTCAGGATGGTCCACAAGGTCCTGGGCGGCCTAGCTCAACGAGACCATGCCCCGCTTCTGAATAGTCCCACTGGACGCCTTTGTCAGCGGGGACATTCTCTTATCGGAACCCTCGAACGGCATGATTTCTTGCGTAGTCAGTGGACGCAGAGCGCAGTATGCATCGTATTCATTGCACGTGTTGCATAAGTAATTGCCAAACCTCGGCAATGCGGTGTCTCGCGAGGTCAGGGACACAAGAAGTCGGGGATGCGCGACAGGTGGGGGTGTGCTGGGGACTGTGGGGTGATGAGCTGGATTCGATTATCGGGTGCCGGTTCGGGCGCTAGCTCCACTGCCGGGAAGCCCCTTGGTCATGTTCCGGGAGGCGTGCTGGCATGCGTCCGGAAAGGTGCGGATTCGCCGGTCGGCTTCGTGGTGGTGAGGCTGTAGCCGACGTTGCGCACCGTGGTGATCAGGTGCTCGTGGTCCGTACCCAGCTTGGCGCGCAGCCGCCGCACGTGCACGTCCACCGTGCGGGTGCCGCCGTAGTAGTCGTAGCCCCAGACCTCGCTCAGCAGCTGGGCGCGGGTGAAGACGCGGCCGGCGTGCTGGGCCAGGAACTTCAGCAGCTCGAACTCCTTGTACGTCAGGTTCACAGGGTGGCCGTTGACGTGGGCGGAGTAGGCGGCGTCGTCGATGACCACGGCCCCCACACGGATCCGGGCGTCGTTCGTGGGTTTGGGCGCGGTGGGGGTGGAGGCCAGGCGCAGGCGGGCCTGGACCTCGGCCGGGCCGGCGGTGTCGAGCACGACGTCGTCGACCATCCAGTTCGCGGCCACCGCCGCCATCCCGCCCTCGGTGAGCACCATGAGCAGCGGGGCCGTCAGGCCCTTGGCCGTGAGCAGCTGGGCGAGGTTGCGGGCGGTGACCAGATCCGTGCGCCCGTCCAGGACGACCACGTCGGGGGTGTGCCCGTTGAGGGAGCCGGAGGCCGTGCGCGTGGGTGCGAGGGTCACCTGGTGGTTGAGCACCGCCAGAGCCGGCAGCACCGATGCCGCGGGTCCGTCGGCGTCGGTGAGCATCAGAATCTGGAACACGGGGGGCTTCTCCACTCTTGCCTACGGGCCTGCCCTGCGCAGGAACCTACCCGGCGTCTCATCCTGCGTCCGGGTCGAGGTGCCAGGAGGTGGGTCCTGGTCATTCTGTGCCACCTCGTTCTGCCGCCCACCCCTGGCGTGGAGGGTTCTCCCCGGCAGCGGGCCGGCGCGAGGCCAGGTCAGCGGTGGGTCCTCTGCGGCGATCCTAATAACCCGGCGTGAATAGGTTGTTACATCTCCGACAGGCTGCTTCCTGGGTGTGAGGTGGCTCTCTAGGCTGGGGTGGACAGCGTCGTCGAGCACCCCCGCCCCTCACCCGGACCCGTTGGAGGTCCCGGTGCGCTCGACCCCCTGGAGGTTCCCATGATCGTCTCCGATCCGTTGCCCCTCCCACCGTCACCATTACCGGGGGCCGAGCCCGTCCGGGTATCCCCAGGCATCGGGGTGGGGGCGGTGTTCGACGCCACTCCCTCGGTGGGGATCAGTGTCCTGTCCCGGTATCGGGTGCGCACCGGCCGGGCGGGGTTGAACCTGCGCGCCGGGGAGATCGTGCTGTGCGCCCCGTACGAACCGGCCGATCTGGGTATGGTCGTGCTGGTGCGCTGCGAGGCCGACGGGCATAGTCCAGGTGCTTTGATCTCTACGGACCAGGTGGAGTTCATCGGGCCCGCCCACGAGCCGGTGGGCGTGTCCATGTGGGACAAGCCCGGCCGGCGTCGCCGCGCCTGAACCGCCCAATTCTTGCATCCTTCGTGCCTTGGTCCCACCGGAGGCCGGGTAGGCACCGATGGGTCCCCTGGTCTGTCACCGAGCACCACAGGGGTAGGGCAGATCCTCGAGCGGAGGGGTTAGGACTCGTGCTCGAGCAGGGACTGGGCGTCCGGGCGCAGCGGAGCCAGGAAGACCTCGAGCACCCCGCCCAGGACCGCGCCGATCAGCAGGCCGGCGAAGAGACCGGCGGGGCCGATCATCGCCCCGAGGGTACCGGCCAGCCCGAGGCCGGCCAGGAAGAAGAAGCCCCAGACGGGCACCGGATGCTGATCGTTCATGGCCTGACCGTAAAGGCGGCCCGGAAGCCGGCTGAAAGGAATGTGAGGAGTCTCTCGGCTGGTGCGAATAACTCCTTGCGCCCCGGGGCCGGCGGCGCCCCGGTGGCGCAGGGCCGGGCCGGGCCCTGGCGTGAGGTGGGTGTCGGTGGGAGATGGACGCGAAGTCTGAACACGGCTTAAACGCCGTAGTCATCCCGGGGTGGGATGCTGGGAAGGCCGTGGTGATCTGGCGCAGCAAGGGGGCCGGCGATGAGCAGTCGATGGATCCTGGGGCTGTCCCGGGTGCAGCCCGGGGACTGGGTCGAGGTCTGGGACCGGCGGTCCTTGCGCCACGTCGGTATCGTCTCCCAGGTGGCGCCCCACCTGGGGGTGCTGTGGATCGTAGAGGTGAGCCCAGGGGCCCCGAAGCTGATCTCCCTCCAGGACTTCCGCCTGCGCTACGCTCCGGTGACCCAAGCCGCCTGAGGTGCTGGGCGCAGGCCCCGTGGCGATGGGCAGGTCCTGCGCCGGTCGCTCCGCCAGGTGGGGGCCGGACCACCAGACCGAGACGGTGTAAGGCGGCGCCGAGCGGATGCCCTTGCCGATCACCGTCGTGGAAATCGAGTAAGACCCCCGGGGCTTCCCGTGCCAGGCGGTCCGAGCCGACAATAGGGCCTAGACCTGATGAGTGCACCGGCTCCGGCCGGGGCCATCGCCTGTCCATTGCCCTCTCGGCAGTACTTGGGGTGACCGGTGCGGATCCTCGGAGGTGGAGTGTGGACGATCGGACGATCGCCCGGGCTCAGGCGCGCATGCTGCGCACCGCGCTGACCCGTGCCGGGTGGACCGTCCACGACCTGTGGCGGGCCTACGTGCACGGTGGCGGCGGGGTCGGCCGGGTGGAGGTGGATGCATTCCTGCACGGAGCCCTGCACCTGAGCGCCCGCCACCGTGACTGTCTGGTCCAGATCGCCAATCAGCTGCTGCCCCAGACCGGGATTCCCTACACCTGGGACTTCCCCACCACAGAAGAAACTCCCGAGCACTGAACCCTAGGCCGGTGATAGCCCCGGGCCATGGCGAAGGCCACCCCGCCGTGACCCCGGGTGCGGTAGCTCAGGGCTGGCCGGCCGCGGTGAGGTAAGCCGCCGGTGGTCATCGACCCTGCACGGGTGGGTGCTCGTGGCCGCGGCCACTTCCCCTGATCCAGGGTATGCAGCCGATGAGCGGGCTGGGAAGCCAGGGGCCCTATGCCACCGGCCGGGACCTGCTGTCGTTTTGGTCGAAGGGATGTCCCCCGGTGTGGTCAGGGGTCAGTCGGTGATCAGTTCGTGGGCGGCTTGGTCGAGCAACAGGCGATCGAGGCGGGGCAGGTGCAGGGCCTGGTGGACATAGGCGTCGACTTCCAGTTGGCGGGCGTTGCCGCCGAGGCTGAAGTAGTGCCACCACAGCCGGGGCACCGAGATCCCGGCCCCGACCAGGGTGTGGTGCAGCTGGCGGGCTTGCTGAGCGGCGAGAGCGTCGAGCATGGGGGGGCTCCTTCAGCGTCGCGGCCCGGCAGGGGCCTGCGCGGTGAAGAGGGGTGGCGGGCTGCTTCACCACCCCTCTACCCGTTGACGCTAGCCCCGCATCTGAGCAGGGGCACACCGGGTGCGTTTAGTGGATCATCCTCACCGTTGGCGTATCCGGTCGGTGCTTTGGTGCGGCAGCGTGGCATGAGGAAGCGCCTGCGTCCGGGTGGAGTGAGGGGCACCGCTGCGGTGAGCCCACGTCGAGCTCAGGCGGTTCTCGGTACAGGTCAGGCAGCGTCGATGAGGCTGCGATCGTTGGCTTCTGGATAGGCGCCCAGCGGCGGGTGCTCCTCAGAGAAAGCCTGATCCGCAGATGGCGAGGATCCCTGCCACTGCCAGCACCAGGGATCCGACGGCGATGGCGTGATCCGCATCCAGTGACACGGCCTTCCCTTTGCGGCGCTTCCGCCGGCGACGCCAGGTACTCATAGTCGGCAGCGCGATCGAACCAAGAAGTGACACCACACCAAAGCACAACATCCCCATGTTGATCCCCACCCGCAGAGCATAGGGGAGCCCGTCACACCCGGCAGTGGTGCCAGGTGAACAATCCATGACGACAGGCCGTCTCCGCGGTCTCCGCCTCTCCATGGTCCGTGGGTTAATACCGCTCTGACGTGGGATAACATGCGAGGCCACAGGATAAGGACAGGGGCGCCCATGGTGTCGTGGCGGAGGATGCTGATCGTGGCGGCGGTTCTGATGCTTCTCATTCTCGAGCTCGCACTGGCGCCAGGCTGTGCGGGGGCCCTGGAAGCGTGCGGCCACAGCGCTTGTGCTCGCTCGGGCAACCGATAGGCCCGCACTGTGCCGGGGCGTTGCCCCGCGGTGCAGTGACGACCCCAGCATCGCCGGCCCGTCTCACCCGGGAGGGGTCAGTGGGCGGCGTAGTAGGCGTCCTTGACGGACTGGTGGATACGGCCGCGGTCGGAGACCGGGTGGCCGTTCTCCTTGGCCCAGGCCCGGATCTTGGCGGTGTCGGGGTCGCTGCTCGAGGATCGGGCCCCGGTGCTGCGGGAGCTGGTGGAACGGGTTCCGGTGCGGGTGGTCTTACGGCCGGCGGCCACGAAGGGGCGCAGCACCTCGCGCAGCTTCTCGGCATTGGCCTCGGAGAGGTCGAGCTCGTAGTCACGCCCGTCCAGGGCGAAGGTGAGGGTGTGGTCGGCGGGGCCGCCGTCGAGGTCGTCCTCGAGGTGCACTTCGACTTTCTGCGCCATGGGTGGGGAATCCTTTCGGGTGAACGGGTCGTAGAACAAGGCGGTGTTGTCGTACGGGTAGTCAGGAGTCGGCGGTGGTGTCATCGCCAACCGGGCCCTCCTGGACGGCGACGGCTTCGATGTCCTCCGCCGCCTCTGCCGCCTCGGCGTCTTGGATCGGTGCCGTGGTCTTGGTGCGGTTGCCGGTGATGACGGTGCCTTCCTCGGTGAGGTCCACACAGAGCATGCCGTCCTCCACGAACGGCTTCCACCGCCTCGTGGCAGTGGTGTCGATGCCATAGTGCTGAGTAAAGGCGGTGGCCGAGACAATGGCCTGCCCAGGGCCACGCCGGGAGCCATTACGGACCGCGTAGGCGTGTGGGGAGGAGTCATCGGCGGCACGCAGGGCCATAATCTGCCGGTCGCGGTCGTAGAGCAACTCCACCGTCTCAGCGTTATCGACCAAATCGTGAGCAGCTCTGTTCAGCGAGATCACGCCTCGCTTCTGGATAGTGACGCTGGGCGCCTTCGCCAGCGGGGTCATTCTCTTGTCGAACACCTCGAACGGCATGGTTCCTCCCGTAGTTACTGGATGCAGGGCACAGTATGCATCGTATTCATTGCATTGTATGCCTGCACGCTTCTTGCGCCTGTGCTGCGATGTGTCTTAGAAGGCTAGGGATGCGAGACGTCTCGTCGAACTTTTTTGCAACCCCGAGATTCTGGGCCGGAGGGTGTCTCGTAGCTTTGTGCTTTATCTATGGGCCTAGAATTGGTTACTCATCGTAGGTTGCGAGACAGATTGGGTTGACGTGGGCAAGTTGATTGGGTATGCGCGGGTGTCGACGCGCCAGCAGGACGCGGACCGTCAAGTGCATGACTTGCTGAAGGCGGGCGTGCGGCGCGATGATCTGTACGTTGACCATGGAGTGTCTGGAGGCCGTGGCTCCCGTCCGGCCTTCGCCAAGGCGATCGCCGCGGTCGAGGAGGGTGACACGTTGGTGATCACCACGCTGGACCGTTTGGGCCGCTCGACGCAGAACATGCTGACCTTCGCCGAAGCACTGCGGAGCAGGGGCGCGGGGTTGCGGGTGCTCAACCTGGGTGGGGGAGACGTGGACACGGCCACCCCGATGGGCTCGATGGTCTTCACGGTCATGGCCGCCCTGGCCCAGATGGAATTGGAGATCAAACGCGAACGCATCACCGACTCGGTGGCCAAGCGCCGGGCCGCCGGCAAGGACCTCGGGGGACGCCGACAGACCTTCACCGACTCCCAGATCCGCAACGCCGTCCGCCTCATCGACTCCGGGGAGCCGGCCACCCAGGTCGCCCGGGACCTGGGGATGTCGAGGGCCACCTTGTACCGCCGTATCCGGGAACTTCCGACACTGGTCTCGTGAGTGTGTTCGGGTTGGTGCATCCGATGGTGCGGACGACAGGTCCCTCACCGGTGTGCCAAGGGCAGGGGGGTGCGGCCGGGCATGAGAGGTCATGGCCCGCGGTAACCGATCCCCCCCCCTGGTGCCGAGGGGAGTGACGACTACAGGGTTACACCCCTATGGCGGTGGGGGCAACGACGCAGTAGCCCAGGACGGGGCCCGGTGGGGATATCACCGTACCCTCAGCAATGATGAAACCAGCGATCTATGAATAGCTCATCGAGGGCGAACGCCGGGAGTGCTCCAAGTGCAGGGACCCAAGGGCTGACGCGCGGACTCCAGGTATTCGACGTCGGTGGCTGGAATGAGGGCTCCAGGGCTGTATCCGTCGGCCTCGCAGCGCATCACCACCACCATCCCCAGGTGGGCCGGCTGGTACGGGGCGCACAGCACGATCTCTCCGGCCCGTAGGTCCAAGCCAGCTCGGTCGGCGCGTACGCGGTAGCGGGACAGGCCCGATGTTGTGGCTGAGGGAATCGAGGGGCGGGTCACTCCGACACCGATTCCCGGTGTGGGGCTGGGCGGATGGTCGGAGGCAGGCGTCAACACGATGTCGTTCATGAGATCTCCGGTTGCTGGAGGCTCCAGAGCTCGTCACAGGCTCGGGGTTGGGGGTGGGGTCGACGACGCTGACCTTTTTTGAAGTGGGGATCCGCATCGTGCAGAGGGCCACTGCATCTCAAGCCTCAGCGACGACTACGGGTACGACCCCACGGCGAATACTGAGGGCCAGGTGCAGACGCGGCCGGTGATGGCGGGCTCGTCCAGGAACAAACGTTGCGGTGCAAGGGGACTGATGAAGCGAGGTGCGCCCCGGTGGGTCCGGCAGCGGGCTGCCGGACCCACCCAGTGGCATCTACATGCGTTAATCTCTAGTCGGTGGTGTAGAGCAGGCGCTTGTTGACGAACTCGTCCATGCCCAGCGGGCCCAGCTCGCGGCCGTAGCCGGAGCGCTTGACCCCGCCGAAGGGCATGCCCGCGCCCTCGGCCTCGGCGGCGTTGACGTTGGCCATGCCGCACTCGAGCCGCTCGGCCAGCCGGCGCGCCCGCTCGGGGTCGGTGCTGAACACCGCCCCGCCGAGCCCGTAGGGGGTGTCGTTGGCCAGCGCGAGGGCCTCTTCGTCGCTGCCCACCTTGTAGACCACCGCGACCGGGCCGAAGAGCTCCTCCCGGTAGGCGGCCATTCCCGGGGTGATCCCGGTGAGCACCGCCGGGGCCAGGTACGCCCCGGGCCCCTCCAGCAGCACCCCGCCGGTGTGCAGGGTCGCCCCGGCGGCCACCGCGGCCTGGATCTGGGCGGCCAGCCCCTCGGCCGCGGCCCGGGAGGACAGCGGGGCGTAGGTCCCCGGGGCGTCCACCGCCGGGTCCCCCGGGACCAGGGCGGCGGCCTGGGTGGTGAGCTCGGCGACGAACTCCTCGTAGATCCCGGCGGTGACGATCATGCGCTTGTTGGAGTTGCAGGCCTGGCCGGTGTTGCCCATCCGGGTGGCCAGCGCCGCCCGGGCCGAAGCCGCCACGTCGTCGGTGTCGAGCACGATGTAGGGATCCGAGCCGCCCAGCTCCAGCACGACCTTCTTGAGGTGCCGCCCGGCGGTCTCGGCCACGGCCGCCCCGGCGCGTTCGGAGCCGGTCAGGGAGATCCCCTGCACCTGCGGGTCGGCGATGATGTCGGCGACCTGGGCGTGGGAGGCGAAGAGGGTGGTGTAGGCCCCGGCCGGGACCCCGGCCTCCTCCATGAGCTGCTGGATCGCCAGGGCGGTGCGGGGGCAGGACTCGGCGTGCTTGAGCACGATGGTGTTGCCCAGTACCAGGTTGGGGGCGGCGAAGCGGGCGACCTGGTAGTAGGGGTAGTTCCAGGGCATGATCCCCAGCAGCACCCCCACCGGGCGGCGCTGGAGCACGGCGCGACCGCCGGCGGGGGTGGGCAGGGGCTGATCGGCGGCCAGGGCCGGGCCTTCGGCGGCGTAGTAGGCGAAGATGTCCGCGCTGAACTCCACCTCCCCGACCGCCTCGGAGAGCGGCTTGCCCATCTCCTCGGTGGCGATCGCGGCGAGTTCCTCGACCCGCTCGGCGAACAGTTCGCCCACGCGGGCGGCGACCGCCGCCCGTTCGGCGATGGGCACCGCACGCCAGGAGCGGTAGGCGGTGTCGGCGGCGGCCACCGCCTCCCTCACCTGGGAGTCGGTGGCGGCGGGGAACTGCGCCACCACCTCACCGGTGGCCGGATTGACCGACCGGTAGGGGGACGGGGCGGTGGCGGAGGCAATTGCGGGGGTGGAGACGGTAGTCATCTCTGTGTCTTTCTGTGTTGTGGGGGCGCCGGCTGCCGGGTCACCGGTGGGCTCCTTGCAGGGGTACGGCGGTGCCGGCGGGCTGCGCGCCGAGGACCTCGGCGGCGGCGAGCTTGCCCTGGCGCAGGGCGCCGTCGACGTGCTGGTAGCCCTCGGCGGCGAGGTCGGAGCAGGCCCAGCGGATCGGGCCCACGGGGGTGCGCTGGTGGGCTCCGTAGCGGTGCAGCCCGCCGAGGTCGTAGCTGGCGGCGTAGGCGCCGCGGGTCCACTCCTCGGAGCCGAAGTCGGACTCGTAGTAGACGACCGGTTCCAGCGCCTCGTCCCCGAGGTAGCGGGCGATGGACTCCAGGATGGCCCGCCGGCGCTGCTCGGCGTCCAGCGCGAACACCTCGTCGGCCTTCTCGTCGGAGACGAAGCCCACCAGGGTGCCGCGGGGGTCGGCGTGGTTGGTGTTGTCGTAGACCTCCTGGACGAGCTCCCCGGCCCCGAACCCGGTGCCGGACAGGCCCGCCTCCCGCCAGAACGGCCTCTCGTAGACGGCGTGCACCTTGATCACCAGGCCCAGGGACTGGTGCTGGTGCATCTGGTGCTGCAGCCGGGGCAGGGGCGGCTCGAAGGAGATGCGGGAGTAGAGGTTCGGCGGGACCGCCACCACCACGTCGCGCGCCTTCACGGTGAGCCGGTCGGACCACACGGTGACCGGGGTGCCAGGCACGTGCTCGGCGTAGGTGTCCTCGGGCCCGCCCCAGCGGATCGTGCGCACCGGGGTGCCCAGGAACACCACGTCCTCGCCCAGCTGGGCGGCCATGGTCTCGGAGACCGACTGCATGCCCCCGACCACGCGGCGGTCGAGGATGAAGTCCTCGTCCACGAGGTTCGAGAAGGACCCGGCGGAGGCGGCCATGAGCACGGCCTGCAGGGCGGAGAACGCGTGGGAGGGCTTGGTGAGCATCGCCCCGGCGATGAACATGCCGATGTTGGTGCACGCCTCCTCGTCGTCGGACTGGGCCCGCAGCCAGTGATGGAAGGAGACGGTGTCCAGCTCCCGGGCCAGCGGGTGCGCCCACGGCTGGGCGACGCCGATCTGCTCGACGAGGTCGTCGAGGATGCCGATGAGCTTCTCCATCTCGGCCACGGTCCGCTCGGACGCCGGGAAGAGGGAGCCGGAGTAGGTCCGGCGCACCCCGTCCGAGCCGATGTAGACGGAGGCGCCCTCGCGGTAGCGGGCGAAGGTCTCCAGCCCCAGCTCCTCGACCAGGCCCAGCAGCTCCGTCTGGTCCGGGGAGATCCACTGCCCGCCGATCTCGAGGAACGCCCCGTCGACCGTCTTCGACCAGGTGCGCCCGCCCACGCGGTCGCGGGCCTCCAGCACGGCCACGGACTTCCCGGCTGCCACGAGGGTGCGGGCGGCCGTCAGCCCCGCGGGCCCGGCGCCCACCACCACGACGTCGCGCTCGATCGCCGTCTCGCTGCCCAGGGTTCTCTGGTCGGTCACTGCGCTCTCCCTCACTATAAAATGAAATACATTCATTAATACATGATCGGAGGGGACGAACCCCCTCGTCAAGGTACGGAACGGGGCGGCGAGGTCCGTCGTGGGTGTACCTCGTCGGTGCAATCTGCGTGCACTCAGGACCCTGGGCTCCGGCTCATGAGCGCCCTTGTGGACTCGGGCGGGCCAGGAGTGTCGATCGCATCGCAATAAGCCGGTCGGCCTTAGAGGAGGGGCCCGCCGGCGGGCTGACGCCGACGGGCCCTCCTGGAGAGGATTCACACAGGCTGGCGGTTTGATTCCGTGCGTGAAGCTTTGGCCTCTGTGGCGTGCTCGTTTAGGCAGGCCTGGCGGTAGGTGCGGCTGAGTCCGGCGCAGGCGGTGCAGATCGGGGGCTGTCCGGCGACGCTGGGGTCACGGTCCATTTCGACGGCGATGTAGCTGTGGTCGCAGACGTGGCAGCGGATGCGTGCTTCCCAGACGTTGTCGACCTCGTCGCGGGGGTCGTGGTGGCGCTTGAGCAGCGTGGTGGCCGCCGTGGCCTTGTAGGCGATCGCGTACAGGATGGCTCCCAGGGCGAAAGTGGTCGGGGTGGACCAGGTGGCGCCAACGGTGCCGCCGAACTGGTAGAACAGCACGCCTGTAATCGAGCTGCCGATCCACACCCATGCACCGATCGTGAAGCTGCGCAGGCGACCGGGCCGGAATTCCGGCAGCCCGTTCTTATCACCGGAGGGGCTGAGGTAGATGTGCACGAGCAGGATGCTGACCCAGGCCGAGATGAAGGCGCCCTGCCAGGACAGCGCGACAAGCAGGTAGCTGAGCACGTCGGTGAGCATGAAGACGTAGGTGATGACCCCGGAGATCAGGACGGCGAAGACCCGAGGCAGGCGCATCCGGAACAGCCGGGTCCACACGGCCTCGAGGTTGGTGGAGGCGACGTAGAAGTTGGCGGTGTTGATGCGCGCCTGGGTGACCCAGACCAGGAACAGTCCCCAGCCACCGAGCAAGGTGATGGCGTAGTCGACGATGGCCGTGGAGGAGACCTCGCCGGACACGCCGGCGGCGTAGGTGATGAAGATGCCGATGAGGCCGTTGGCCAGGTAGACGAAGACGTAGAAGACCGGGCCGAAAATCGCGATGCCGTTGGTCGTGGCGTCGGCCGGCTTGCCGAAGCGGGCGAAGTCGACGGTGAACATCATCAGGACCAGGACGCCGAGGTAGACGAAGAAGGCGTAGAGCCAGCCCGGGGCCGCCAGCCCGGCCGCCTGCACGGGGTCGTGGGCCAGCCACCCGGAGGTGTCGGCCCGCGTGGTCGCCAGCACCACGATCAGCAGCAGTCCGGCCCAGTAGAGCGGGAGCAGGGCGGCGTTGTACTTGTCCATCCAGCGCCGGATGCTGCCCATGACCAGGGGCAGGTTCATGGCCACCGCGATGGCGTACCAGACCTTGATGTCCAGACCACCGATGTAGGCATTGAAGGCGTGGGCGATCATCGAGGACTCGAACACCGCGTAGTAGATCGAGGTGGCCGCCAGGATCAGCGGGGCCACGATCGAGCCCGAGGCGCCGAAAAGACGCTGGGAGATCAGGGCAACGGTGAGCCCGGTCCGGGTTGCATAGCGGGAGAAGACGAACCCGAGCCACCCGAAGACGGCGCAGGCCAGGACGATGCCGATGATCGTGTCGACAGTGCCGACCACGGCGGTGAGGGCTGCGGCGGTGACCAGGTAGAACATCCCGCTCACGAGCGAGTACCAGGACATCGACAGCGATTTCTTGCTGCTGCGCCAGGACAGGGGCACGACATGGGTCGTGTAGTCCTCCGTGGCGGCTTCTTTGACGACCCGCGGGTCGTCCGCGTAGCTGACCTGCAGCGGCACCAGGGGTTGATTCTTGACCGACATTGCGGTTCCTCTCAAGCGATCACCGGGACCAGAGGATGCACGCACGGCATCCACTCCGGCTTCGGAAGGGGATCACTTGGTTGGACAGCAGCCCTTCGGCGAGAGCTACTTGGGACGAGAGTATGTGGGGTAGATCACGGCGGTGTCAATGGTGGATCTGCAAAACCGCTCCCAAGGCCGCCCCGGCCGGCGTCGTAGCGGCTCTTTCGCGGCTGAGTTGCACACAGGGTTGACGGCGGCGGTGAGGCGTGTCACTCTCGAAGCACTTGGTTGGACCATCGTACTAATCGCCGTCGGCGCGGCAGGAACAGGAGAATGACGTGATGACTCAAACTTTTGAGGACCGTGTCCGCGAACTCGGCTTGGAGATCCCCGACTTCGCCAAGGAGGGCTATTACGGGGCCGACACCTACGGCAGCATGAAGCCCCACCACATCGTGGGCAACGTGCTGTACCTCAGTGGCCACACCCCCGACCGGGCCGACGGAACGGTGCGTTTCCCGGGCCGGCTGGGGGAGAACCTCACCGTCGAGCAGGGATACGAGGCGGCACGCTTGACCGCCCTCAACTGCCTGGGGGGCATCCGCTACGCCCTGGGCAGCCTTGACCGGGTCAAGGGCATGGTGCGGTCCCTGTGCTTCGTCACCTCCACCCCGGATTTCACCGACGTGCACAAGGTCTCTTCGGGAGCCACCGACCTCTTCGTGGAGGTCTTCGGCCCGGAGGTCGGACTGGGCGGCCGAGCCACGATCGGGGTCACCAGCCTGGCTGGCGGCAGTTGTTTCGAGAACTGGGTGACCGTCGAGATCCGCGACTGACTGCTCTGGGGGCCCGACGATCCCATTGGTACGTTTGTCGAACCAAAGTGAGCGGAGGACACCATGTCAGCCTTGAGCGGGATTTCCATCACCACCGGCTCCGTGGCGGAGCAGTTGAGCCATCGGTTGACCCGGATGATCCACGAGGGCGAACTGAAGCCCGGGGACAAGCTGCCTAACGAACGTGAGCTGGCCGAGACCACCGGGGTCTCTCGCACCACGGTGCGTGAAGCGTTGCGGGATCTGGAGCTTCGGGGTCTGGTCACCCGCACGCGCGGGCGTGGGACGCTGGTGCGCGCCATGGACCGCCCGGACCTGCACGCGGGGATGCTCGGGACGATGGAGCCCACCCAACGGGTGCTGCGCGAGGTGATGGACCTGCGCGCGGTGATCGAGCCTCCCATGGCAGAACGGGCCGCCGACAGGGCTCTGGATACTGAGCTGGCCGCCTTGTTGCGCCCCCTGGAGCAGGCCGAGGAGGAAATCCGTCGGGACCATCCCTCCATCGAGCTGCTAGTCCGTCTCGATGTCGAGTTCCACAGTGAAGTCGCCCGACTCACCCACAATCCCATGCTGTCGCGGTTGCTGGGGGTGGCCAACGAGTGGATGGCGCCCTCCCGGGCCGAAACCCACCAGACCCAGCAGCGGCTGGACCGGTCCGTGGCCGCCCACCGCAGGATCTACGAGGCCATCCGCAGCCATGACGCCGAGGCCGCCCGCACGGCCATGTCCGCCCATATCCACGAGGTCTCCACGAACATCGGCCTCCAGGACTGGAACTCCCACGCCACATAAGAAAGTGCACATCCCATGAGCCATCACCTCACCGGCGCGGCCGCCACCCCCCACGCCGAGGCCACGCTGGCCGCCTACCAGGCCTTCGACAAGGGCGGCAACGCCGTTGACGCGGCCCTGGCGGCCGCCGCCATGCTCACCGTCGTCTACCCCAATCAGTGCACCATCGGCGGGGACGCCATCGCCATGGTCGGCGCCGCCGACGGCACCATCGCCGTCATCAACGGCACCGGCCGGTCGGCGGCAGCACTGGATCCTGCCACCTACGTGGCCGCCGACGGCTTCGTGCCCGTCTCCGGGCCCAAGAGCGTTACCGTTCCGGGCCTGTTGAGCGCCTGGCAGGTCCTGGCCGACACCTGGGGCCGACGGCCACTGGCCGAGGCGCTGGAGAACGCGGCCGAAGCGGCCCAGGACGGTGTGGCGGTCGCCCCCGGTGTGCACCGTGACCTCGTCCGCGAACAGGCCCTGTTGGCCCAGGACCCGGGCTGCCGAGAGGTCTTCTTCCGCGACGGGGCGGTGCTGGAGGCCGGCCAGACACTGCAACTGCCGCACCTGGCCGAGTCATTGCGGGCCATTGCCCAGGAGGGGACTGCGGCGTTCTACCGCGGCGTCGTCGGTCGGGAGGTGCTGCACACCCTGCGCCGGCTCGGCAGTGACCTCACCGTCGATGACTTCGCCCGGCACGAGGCGAGCATCGAAACGCCACTGGCCACGTTCTTCGACGGGACTGAATACCTCAGCGCAGGCGGCAACAGCCAGGGCACCTTCTTCCTGCAGGGCATCGCGGCCCTGGACGAGGTGTCCCGGCGCCTGGGACGGGTGCCGGACCCGATCGGGGCCGATGCCCCGATCGTTGCCCGCGTCCTCGCCGCCGCCGCCCGTCACCGTGACGAACACCTCGGGGACCCCCAGCACACCCACGTCCCCTTCGCCGAGTTGCTGGCCACCGCGGCAACAGAGCGGCTGGCCGATCTAGGAATGGCCCGGGACGCCGCCACCGTGCCGGTTGCCCGCCACTACGCCCGCCGCACCGGGGACACGGTCGCGGTGGTCACCGCCGACACCGACGGCAACTGGGTGTCGCTGATCCAAAGCGCCTTCCACGCCTTCGGCTCCTGCCTCATGGACCCCTCCACCGGCATCCTCCTCCACAACCGGGGCGCCTCCTTCAGCCTGCGACCCGGAGCCGCCAACGAACTCACGCCGGGGCGCAGGCCGGCCCACACCCTCATGCCCGTGCTGGCGCGCCAGGACGGGCGGACGGTCGGGGCCCACGGCACCATGGGCGGTCGCGCCCAACCACAGATCCACACCCACCTGGCCCTGAACCTGGCCCTGGGCTTCACCCCGGCCCAGGCCGTGGAACGGCCCCGCTGGATCGTGGGCCAGATGGAGGCCGGAGCGACATCGGCCGACGAACCGCGCACCATCTCCATCGAAGAAGGAGTGCCCACCGAGGCCACCAGCAGCCTCACGGGTGCCAGCTTCACCCTCAAGACCCTCGAGGCACTGGACGATGCCGTGGGCCACCTCCAGGTCATCCGCCAGGCCCCGGACGGCAACGGATTCGCCCTCGGCTCCGACCCCCGCTCCGACGGACTGTCGATCGGAGCACGATGAGCACCCCCCACTCCCGCACATCGCTGTGGGCCATGACCGCCCTGTCCTTCGGCACCGGGGCCTTGGACGCGGCCACCTACCTCGGCATGGACCAGGTCTTCGGCGCCAACATGACCGGCAACGTCATCCTGGTCGGGCTCTCCGCCGCCGGATCCCCCACCGTGCCGCTGCTGGGGCCCCTGTCTGCTCTGGGTGGCTTCGTCCTCGGGTCCTGGATCCTCGGAGTCATCCTGCGCGCCTTTACCGCCACAGGCCCCAAGTCGGTGGCGGCCATCCTCTGGAGCGGTGCGGTCGGCATGGCCGGTGTCTGCGTGGCCGTGGCCATGCTGCCTATGACCGACCTGGTGCTGCACGCCGTCACGTTCAGCATCGGGGTGTTGATGGGTTTCCAAGCCATCGCCGCGCGCATGGTCGGTGTCCCGGACATCTCCACCGTGGTGATCACCTCCACCTTGTCCCTGCTCTTCAGCCAGGCCGGGCCCCTGCGAGGGCGGGCGACCGCGGCCGCGACCGGTCGACGGGTCGCGGCAGTCCTGTCCATGTTCCTCGGCGCCGTCGTCGGGGCGTTGCTGCTCAACCTCGATCTTGTGGCAGCGCTGATCCTGCCCGCTGCCATCCTGCTGGCCGTGGCCATCATCTTCACCGCACGTGCCGTCGCGGCGAAGAAAGCAGAAGAGCTGGAACTGGAACTGGCGACTGCCTGAACCGCATCCCCCATCCCGTACATCCGGAGGGTCCACCATGCCAACTCCCGCGCAGGGCACCACGCCACAGACCGACCTGGCGGATCTGCGCGCCGGTGATGCCGTCGAAGCCCACCAGCTGCACGGCCCACGGATCTACCGCGGGGAGGTCGAGACCACCGCCCCTGCGCAAGGCATCCTGTGGATCCGGCACGGCGCGCTCCAGGAGCGGAAGCTGCTCGACGCCGCTGAGTACCACATCAGTCGGCAGTCCTCCTCAACGCCACCGACAGAGCCCTTGGCCGGCCAGACACCCACATCGTTGGCATGACCGCGACCGCGGGACTGGCCCGATAGAGATTCCTCTCCTCGCTGACACCTGAGGTCAATGCGACCAGGGAGGAGCACACCGGGCGTCGGGCGACCGTAAGATTCGCCGCTCACGGCCTGCCCACCGGGGCCGGTCGAGCACGGTCGCATCCACCGTAACCGTGCTCGACGGTGGGTTCCCCGGAGGCTGGCCGGCTTCGAGAACCGCTGCTCGGAGCCGGCCACGCCATTACAGCGACTCGAATCTGCGAGGGCAGACACGGTAGCTAATCGCACCCCACAATCAGCCGGCAAGAGACCCGCTATTGGACGCACGAGAGTGTCGACGCGGCGATAGTGCATGCACCGCCTGGCAGGTGATGCCGAACAGGCAGGCCTTCGCCGAAGCGCTACGCGGCCGGGGAGCGGGTCTCCGGGTGCTCAACCTGGGTGGGGGGACGTGGACACAGCCACCCCGATGGGTTCGATGGTCTTCACCATCATGGCCGCCCTGGCGCAGATGGAACTGGAGATCAAGCGGGAACGGATCACCGACTCGGTGGCCAAACGGAGGGCCGCCGGCAAGGACCTCGGCGGGCGCCGCCAGACTTTCACCGACTCCCAGATCCGCAATGCCGTCCGCCTGATCGATTCCGGGAATCCGGCCACCCAAATCGCCCGCGACCTGGGCATGTCTCGGGCAACCCTCTACCGGCGGATCCGTGAACTGCCCATGCCGGCCATCTAGATTCGGCCCCTGACCGACGAAGGGTGAGGGAGAGGGGCGGCTTTCCTGCTGTCCACCATCCGACGGGTCGACACGTCCGCCGTGGTGCCGGTCGGAGCGGGTTCGCTGTCTGACCTGGGGAGCCGGGGTGACAGTCCCTGCTCGGAGAGATGGGTGCCACCGCGCACCCGAGGAGAGCCGGGCCGCCGCCCGGCTCCCCCATGCCCTGACACGCTGACATCACGCCCAGCCCTACTCCCTGGTCGGCACCAGCGCTGCGCCCCACACTGGACGGTGGGGAAGGCGATCCCTCGCGCACTCCCAGAGGAGCCGGACCGCCGTCCGGCTCCTCCCCATGCCACCCCTGTCGCGCCCCACGGACGCTCTGGCAGCGGCCTGCCGTGTGCCTGATACTGGTTCCGTGGTGAAAGGCATTCCCACACGAAGAGCCGGGTACCGTGCCCGGCTCTTCCCATGCCGCCAGGCGCCGGCTCCACCGTGACCGGGTTCCGGGCCGGATGTGAGGGCGAGGTGCTCGCGACCGCGCCTGATGACTTTGCATCCTGAGTGCTGACATGACGTACGGCTTTGCCGCAGCTACGGGGCGTGGGTGATCCTGCTCCTACCAGGGCGGTCCGTGGCCGTGCCCGGAAGGCCCTGGTTTTCCTTCGAGCAGGCCCAGCGCATCCGGATCCGGGGGGATCCACCACGATGCCCGCCACTGGGGGGAAGTAGTACGAGGAGGCGAGACCGGCTGGGGGCCGACTCGCCTCCTCCTCTTCATCCCGGGCGCTGAGCACATCCTGACGGCAGGCCGGCCTCGTGGTCCCGGGCGCCTCGTGCCGGCAGGTCACCCCACGTCCGCCGCTCTCACCGCGTCGGCGGCAGGGGTGTCTCCTGCCCGTGGTCGGGGCCGGGGGTGGGGGTCAGGTCGGTGAGGATCTGGGTGGTGTAGGGCGCCCGTGGTGGGGCGGTCTCGTCGAGGATCTCGTTGGCCGCGTGGGCCAGCAGGTCCCGCTGCAGTCGGGGCAGGGTCAGGGCGTGGTGCAGGTACGCGTCGACCTCCAGCTCGCTCACCTCCCCGCCGATGCTGTAGTGGTGCAGCCACAGTTCGGCCCGGGTGATGTCGGCGGCGACCATGGTGGCCCCCAGCCGGCGGGCCTGTGCCTGGCCGACCGCGGTCTCCAGCACCTGGGCGGCGACCTCGCCCAGGGGTCGTTGCCGGGTGCGGGCCAGCTCCAGCAGCGCCGCCCGGGCCGCGACGGGATCCAGGTCCTCGCGGGTCCTCAATACCTCGGTGGCCGCCTCCACCGTCGCCCGCACCCGCTGCACCGGGTCGGGCTGGGTCACCGGGGTCGAACGGGGTGCGGGGGCCTCCACGGGTGGGGTGGGCCCGAGCAGGGTGGCCACCGCCTGGGCCAGCAGCCGCTGCTCGGCCTGCCCGAAGGCGGACGGGGCCGCGGCGTAGACCTTCAGCGCCCCCAGGACCTGGCCCTGGTGCACCAGGGGGGTGCTCAGTACTGAGCGGATCCCGGCCGCGGCCGCGGCCGCCGACCACCCCGGCCACCGGGTCTCGGTGGAGGTGTCCTCAATGCGCTGGGGCGCCCCGGTGGCCCAGGCGCTCAGGCACGGACCCACCCCCCAGGCGTACTGCACGTCGTCGGCGGCCTCCACGGCCGGGCCGGTGGCCGCACGCGAGACCCCCGTGCCGGGGGCGTCGAGCAGGGACAGCCCCGCCCCGGTCGCGCGGGGAACGATCTGATGGGCGGTGCGGATCAGCTGGGCCACCGCGGTGGTGGCGTCGTGTGCGCTCAGAAGCAGGCGTGCAGGGGCGGGGGAAGAGTCACCGGGACAAGGTGCGGGGGACATGGGGTGCGCCGTTCGGCAGAGGCGGCCGGGCTGGCGCGATGGCCGCTGCCGGAACCGTCAGCACAGGAATCGCCTCGTCTCACCGACCCCCTCTTGGCGGTCAGTTTACTGCTTTTCCCGTGGGCCGGAGGGTGAGAGGGACAGGGAAAAGTGGTCTCGCAGGCACCGGCCCTGCTGCGGTGTCCGCACGGTGGCAGGACCGGCCAGCGGTGGGGCGCCGGGAGCCGGGCCTTGCACTCGGTGCAGCAGCGGTGGTCTTCGGTCTTACGGGTCAGTGGGCTGCGGTGGCGGGCCAGGAGGCAGGAGTGGCTGGCCGAGGGCCGGTGCACTGTCTGGTTCGGGGTGACGCGGGCGGCCCGGAGTGCCCGGTGGGGGCGGTCTACACTGAGGCCATCATCGGGCGAGCATGGGATCCGGATGGATGACAGGACGATCGCTCGAGCGCAGGCACGGCTGATCCGCGAGGGCCTCCGCGGAGCCGGTTTCAGCGTCATGGACCTGTGGTGGTGGACGTTCCGGCTGGGCGGTGACATCGGTGAGGTGGAAGTCGATGCGTTCCTCCACCACGCGCCGGCCCTGCGCAACCAGGTGGTGTGCGCGGCGAACCACCTCCTGGGTGGCCACTCCGTCCCCTACACGTGGGAGATGAGCCCTGACACCAGCTAGAAGAACACCGGACTGACCCCCCGTCCACGATCGGTGCTGCACGGAATGATCGGTGGTGCCGGGGTGCGGGTGCTGGCCCTCGGCGGGGAAGACGTGGACACCGCCACGCCCATGGGCCGATGGTGTTCACCGTCATGGCCGCCCTGGCCCCGGTGGAACCGGAGAGCATGCGGGAGCGGATCACCGATTCGGTGGTCAGGCGCAGGGTTGCCGGTAAGGACCCCGCCCGGCGGCGCCCGGCCTTCACTGATTCCCCGATCCGCAACACCCTTCGACTGATTGAAGCAAGGGCCGCCCGCCACCCAGGTGCCCGAGACCTGGGTGGTGTGCGGCCCGCTACCGGCGCGTCCGGGAACTCCCGGGGTCGGCCACCTCAATTGCGGGTCTTCTTCAGGTGCTTCAGGGGCGAGATGCTGATGGCCTGGGCATCTGTTGCTGATGTGGCGCCTGCTACGGCCTGTCGGAGCCAGGTCAGCGCCACCGGTCGCCTGTGGCGGTGAGGTAGTGGCGCCAGACGTAGCCCCACGGAATGACGGCGATGATGATGACGACGAGGGTGCAGTTGACCAGTACCTCCATCGTCTCGGTGTCCATCTCGCCGGCGAGCAGTTTGGGCAGGGCGACGACGGGGAGCCAGGTGAGCTTCCAGGCCACTTCGAACAGCAGGATCGGGATCAGTTTCACCGGGTAGCGCAGGCCCAGCAGCGCCAGGACTGCCATGGCGGTGAGCATGCACACGACCACGCTCTCCTTCAGTGGCCAGGGCTGTTCGTGGACGAAGAGGTCGGGTACCCGGAAGATCATCAGGCCCACGCCCATCAGGGCGTAGCCGGCGCGCATTAGGTGCAGACGGTGCAGCGGCAGCTCACTGTCGGGGCCGCGGTCGTTGGGGTGGGTGAGCTGGGGTGCGGCGGTGGTGGCCATGGCGGTGTCCTTCGGTGGCAGTGCCCGTGGCTGGTGCCGCGGGGTTGATGCGGTGGAACTCGTGCCGGTGCCTGCCCGGTGGGGTGCAGCACCGGGGATGGTTATCGCCGGCCGTCGTGGCCCGGGCCGGTGATGCCGGTGGTGTCCGGTCCGGTGGTGAAGGGTGAGGGTGTGAAGCCTTTGACCACCAGCCACACCCCGAGGGAGAACTCCCACAGCGCGATCGGCAGGGCCGCCAGGACGGCCAGGGCGGAGACCTGTCCCCACAGGTCGAGGGTGGTGGCCACGGCCGAGGCCACCAGCAGGGCCGCACCGATGAAGCCGATGATGGGCAGGATCCTGGGCACCAGCCGGGCCCGGTAGAGCAGCGGGCCCAGCAGCAGGGCGTTGACGGCGGGGATGAAGCCCTGTCCGGTGAGGAACATCCAGTCGCGCAGGATGATCAGGGTCTGGGCGCTGACCAGGGCCTCGGCCCCGGTGCCGGCTTGGCGCAGACTCACGATGGTGAGCAGGCAGGCGACGCTGGCGAAGATGGTGGCCGCCTCCAAGGTGCGGGCGGCGATGAACCCCAAGGAGAGCGTCTCGTTGACGCGTTGGAGCACCCGGTGCAGCACGATGGCGGTGCCGATGCCAGCCAGTGCCACGACGATCTCCAGGCCCACCCCGAGCAGGATCGGGCCGTCCGGGCCCGGACCCAGAATGTAGTCGGGGTCGTGGACGGGTCCGTAGAGGGCCAGGGTGGGGATCGAGACGAAGGTCAGCAGATACAGCGCCCCAGCGATCAGCGCGGTCTTCCGCAGCGGATCCATCGGGGCCCGTGGGGCGGTGGTGGTGCGGTCGGTGACGGCCATGGCGGTCTCCCTCGATGAGGTGGTGAGCAATGGTGGGTCTGTGGGCGCCGAACCACGGTGCGATGGCGCGACGGTGGACAGGCAGGCCCGGTCAGCACCGGCAACGGACCAAACAGCAGGGCGGAGTTGACGCGGTCGGGCCACAGCGGGGCCCTTGCTCCCGGGGA